>NZ_LWCT01000047.1:0-739 GCF_001650455.1 Plantibacter sp. H53 | reverse complement strand
CGCCCGCCCCGACCGGGACGCCAGCCCGCGACCACCACCTCCTCCATGCGTTCGTGCTTGAACTTGACCCAGGTGCTGCTGCGCCGACCCGGTCGGTAGCGGCCGTCGAGCTCCTTCGCCATCACCCCCTCCAACCGCAACCCCCGACTCACCTCGAGCGCATCGTCGAGCGAGCCGTCGATCGTCGGCGGCACCTGGACGACGGTCCCGGACGCGATCGTCCGCTCGAGCAGCTCCCGACGCTCCCGGTACGGCAGTTCCGTCCGATCCGTGTCGTCCAACGCGAGCAGGTCGAACAGCAGCAGACGGACCGGTGTCCGACGGCGCTCCCGTTCGACGTCCCGCTCCGCGGTGAGCTGCATCCGACGCTGCAGGAGCGAGAAGTCGGGACGGCCGTCAGGCCCTGACGCCACGATCTCACCGTCGAGGACGACCGCACGGCCGGCGAGCGACGTCGCGAGCTCCTCGACCACCTCCGGGTACGCCATCGTGAGGTCCTTGCCGTTCCGGCTCGACAACCGCACCCGCCCCGTCGAGCCGTCGACGCTCGCGATCGCACGGATGCCGTCCCACTTCATCTCGAACGCCCAGGATCCGTCGTCGACCAGCTCGCCGGGTGCCGCGACACTCGCGAGCATGGGGGTGGGGATCCCACGAGGCCGTACGACCGGCGGAGCCGGCGGGTCACCCGGCGCGCGCATCCGGTGGATGAGCCACGACGGCGCCTCCCGTCCCGTCC
>NZ_LWCT01000046.1:0-214877 GCF_001650455.1 Plantibacter sp. H53 | reverse complement strand
CCCCGACCGAGGCGGCCCCCGTCGTCGACCCCGCGGCCAGCATCCTCGTCCTGAACGGCACACCCACTGCCGGCCTCGCCGCATCGGCGGCGGCGGCGATCACGGCCGCCGGCTTCACGCAGCAGATCCCGACGAGCGACGCCAGCACCGAGGACGTCACGGCGAGCGGCGTCTACTACCAGGATCCGTCGCAGGAGGGCGTCGCCCGCGCCATCGCGAACGCACTCGGCGGTATTCCGATCCAGATCACGGACACGTACGCGATCCCCGTCGAGGAGGGCGAGGCGCCGGTCCTCCGCATCGTCGTCGTGGTCGGCGCGGACTACCAGCCGGCAGCCTGAGCGCGGCTGGAGCAGGTCGATCGGTCAGGTCGCCGGCTCGCCGTGTTTCCGGAGTGTTTCCTCCATGTTGAGTTGTCGTATCACTCCGCCCCGTTTGCCGATTTCGGGGTGAATCCGCGCGGTGCCCCGGATTAGTATCTGGAATTGGCCGCTCATCCCGTCCCGTCTCGACTCGCCCCCGGGTCCGCTTCGGCGCAGGGTGGCCGCCGGGATCCCGATCCCGGATGGCAGGTCCGGGTCCGGCAACAGTCGGGCGCCGAGAGCACGCAGCAATGGGAGTATGAAATGGCGAACGGAACCGTCAAGTGGTTCAACGCTGAGAAGGGCTTCGGCTTCATCACGGTCGACGGCGGCGGACAGGATGTCTTCGTCCACTACTCGGCGATCGACATGAGCGGCTACAAGTCCCTGGAAGAGGGCCAGGCGGTCGTCTTCGAGGTCGGCACGGGAGCAAAGGGGCCCCAGGCCGAAGGTGTGCGCCTGGCGTAGCCGCTGATCAGGCACGCGATTCCTGCGACGCCGTCCACTCCGGTGGGCGGCGTCGTTCGTCGTTCCGGGGCGGATCCCGGGAGTTCGCTCAGGGCTCCGGTGCTCACTTGCACTCCCACCCCCTGAGTGCCAGAATCGACTTAGCACTCGTACTCATTGAGTGCTAACAACGTTCATGACGTCCGGGAGGGACGAAAAACACACATGGCTAAGATCATTGCTTTCGACGAGGAGGCCCGTCGCGGCCTCGAGCGTGGACTGAACATTCTTGCTGACACGGTCAAGGTCACCCTTGGGCCGCGCGGTCGCAACGTTGTCCTCGAGAAGAAGTGGGGCGCCCCCACGATCACCAACGACGGCGTGTCCATCGCCAAGGAGATCGAACTCGACGACCCGTACGAGAAGATCGGCGCGGAGCTCGTCAAGGAGGTCGCCAAGAAGACCGACGACGTCGCCGGCGACGGCACCACCACGGCGACCGTGCTGGCACAGGCGCTCGTTCGCGAGGGCCTCCGCAACGTCGCCGCAGGCGCCGACCCCATCAGCCTCAAGCGCGGCATCGAGAAGGCCGTCGAGGCCGTCACGGTCGAGCTCATCGCCAACGCCAAGGAGGTGGAGACCAAGGAGGAGATCGCTGCGACCGCTTCCATCTCCGCTGGCGACACCACCATCGGCGAGATCATCGCCGAGGCGATCGACAAGGTCGGCAAGGAGGGCGTCGTCACCGTCGAGGAGTCGAACACCTTCGGCACCGAGCTCGAGCTCACCGAGGGCATGCGCTTCGACAAGGGCTACCTGTCGCAGTACTTCGTGACCGACCCCGACCGCCAGGAAGCGGTGTTCGAGGACCCCTACATCCTCATCGCCAACCAGAAGATCTCCGCGATCAAGGACCTCCTGCCGATCGTCGACCAGGTCATCCAGTCGGGCAAGCAGCTCCTCATCATCGCTGAGGACGTCGACGGCGAAGCTCTCGCGACGCTCGTCGTCAACAAGATCCGTGGCATCTTCAAGTCCGTCGCCGTCAAGGCTCCGGGCTTCGGCGACCGCCGCAAGGCTCAGCTGCAGGACATCGCCATCCTCACCGGTGGCCAGGTCATCTCCGAGGAGGTCGGCCTCAAGCTCGAGACCGTCACCCTCGACCTGCTCGGCCGTGCCCGCAAGGTCGTCATCACCAAGGATGAGACCACCATCGTCGAGGGTGCCGGCGACGCCGACGCCATCGCCGGTCGTGTCTCGCAGATCCGCAAGGAGATCGACAACACCGACAGCGACTACGACCGCGAGAAGCTCCAGGAGCGTCTCGCCAAGCTCGCGGGCGGTGTGGCGGTCATCAAGGCCGGTGCAGCGACCGAGGTCGAGCTCAAGGAGCGCAAGCACCGCATCGAGGACGCCGTTCGCAACGCGAAGGCCGCCGTCGAAGAGGGCATCGTCGCCGGTGGTGGCGTCGCCCTGATCCAGGCCGGCAAGACCGCGTTCGAGAAGCTCGAGCTCGTCGGTGACGAGGCGACCGGTGCGAACATCGTCAAGGTCGCCATCGACGCTCCGCTCAAGCAGATCGCGCTCAACGCAGGCCTCGAGCCGGGCGTCGTCGCCGACAAGGTCCGCAACCTGCCCGTCGGACACGGCCTCAACGCCGCGACCGGTGAGTACGTCGACATGCTCGCTGCCGGCATCAACGACCCGGTGAAGGTCACGCGCTCCGCGCTGCTCAACGCAGCGTCGATCGCCGGCCTGTTCCTCACCACCGAGGCCGTCGTCGCCGACAAGCCGGAGAAGAACCCGGCTCCGGCCGGCGACCCGACCGGTGGCATGGACTTCTAAGTCCGACAGCAACACCTGCGCAGGGCGTCTCCTTTGGGAGGCGCCCTGCGTCGTGTCCGGCACGGCCGTGTCAGACACGACGATTCCGGAAGGCACAATCGTTGTGCCGTCGACACCCCAGAACAATGATCCGGTTGTGTCGTGTCTCTAGGCTGGAGCCATGACACGACTCGGGGGAGCCGCGGCCATCGCCGCCACCATCTTGCTGCTGACCGCTTGTGCGACCGGACCGACGGGGAACACGACGTCCGTGGCCTCGACTTCGCCGTCCGCATCACCGACGGCGACACCCGCGCCGTCCTGGCCGCAGGCCCTCATCGACACGAGCTGCGAGGAGCTCGTCCCGCAGGCGGTTGTGGACGCGACGTTCGGTGTCCCGCTGGCTGCCGGAGCGACCGATCCTGCCCGTGCACTGTTCGGAACGTTTTATCAGACGGCCTCCGAGTACGCCGGAGGCCTGTCCTGCGAATGGGGTGCCATCGACCCGGCCGCCCCGACCGAGGACCGGAACGGCTCCGACGGACCAGACAACTGGCTCGCCGTGGCCGTCGACATCGTTCCGCGCGCCGCCGGGGTGGCCGAGCGGATCGCATCCGACCTCAACGGGTCCGTGTCGACGGCGGATCCCACCGGAGCCTGCGACTTCGGGTTGTGCACCGCCGACATGCTGATCGGGGAATACTGGGTGAACGTCGTCGCGGTTTCCTACGCGGACTCCTACCTTCCTCCGACCGCCGCACAGCAGGCGCTCTTCGACCAAGTCGCGGCGGTCGTCGGCGGCCTCGGTGAGAGCGCAGAGCCGATGCTGCCTCCGGAGAGTGCCGCCTGGGCGAGTGAGTGCGCTCAGGTCGTGTCCACCGAGACGCTCGAATCCGCCCTCGATCTCACCTCACCGACCTGGGAGCCGAGCTTTAGCTATCGATCCAGCAACCTCGCGTATGGCGCCGTGCTCGTCGCAGGCGGGCAGACCTGCGGGTTCGGCGGCGCGGAGGCCGGCCGAACGGGATCGATCAACACCCTTCCCGGCGCTGGACCTGCATTCGCGGAGTCCTTGGCGCTCGCTCGAACCGCGCCCGAGGTGTCGATCGTCGAGATCGACGGGCTTCCAGTCGACAGTGCCTTCGTGCGCGTCGATCCGCTGGTCACCGATCGTGCGGAACTCGAGCTCAACCTGCGCGGGACCTGGGTCACGATCACGGTCGGTGGGGCATCGAGGTTGGGAGACGGGTCGCTCACCGCCACGGATCGCGTCATCGCGCTGGCGACGGCCATGGCGGCGGCCTGACGTCAATCGAGTCGTTCCGGCCGCCGCCGGAGCGTCACCCGCTGAACATACTGGCGTTCGCGCGCTCGATCTCGGCGTACTGGGTGCCCGCGACGGCGAGCGCCCGGCTGATCTCGCCGAGGTTCTCTTCGACCTGACGCTGGGTGCCTCTCCAGCGCTCGACGACACCGTGGAACGCGGCGGCTGCTGCGCCGGTCCATTGCCCGTCGAGTGCCGCCAGCTGCGTGTGCAGGCGGGCGACCTCGTTCTGGATCTGCTCGATCGTGACGCGTGCCGCCGTGGATGCGCGCTCGACCGCGTCGCTGTCGACCTGGAAAGTGGCCATCGGGAACTCCGTTCGTCCGGGCGATGCCTGTCATCGCCACTACCGATCGACGCGTGTGGCATTTCCTATGATCGAGCTATGAGACGCATCGGGGGAGCGGCGATCGCCGCCGTAGTGATTCTGGGGCTGAGCGCGTGCACGCCGGCCGAACCGAAGCCGACGGAGACGTCCACACCGGTGTCGTCCGCGACACCGACCACCGCCCCTGGGCCCACCACCCCGGTCAGCTCGTACGGACTCGGATGCAAGGACCTCGTCCCAGCCGACATCGTCAGCTCGGCACTCGCGCCCTCCGTCGTGCTCGAGGCCCCGTTCACGGATGACGTCAACGCGACACCGATCAATACGGCGCCCGTGGCGCTCGGAGGACTGCAGTGCAGCTGGGGGAACGGGGAGCCCCGCAGTCGGCTGCAGGGAGGCTCTCCGCTCGGGACCGAGCGCTGGGCGCAGGTGCTGGTGCTCCCTCAGGCGTCGGCCCGCTGGCAGCCGTTCTTCGAAGGTTGGACGTCGGGCGAGCCCGGCCCCTGGGAGAACTCCACGCCGCTCTCCTGCTTCACCGGTGACGGACGTGTGCTCGATGTGTGCAGTATGCAGTTCCTCGTCGGCGACAGCTGGGTGGAGGTCCTCATCGACGGCCCGGCCGACAATGTCGCCGAGTCCGACGAAGCGGCGCTGAACGCGGTCATGCCGTTCGTCGAATCGATCAGGACCGCATTGGAGCCGACGGCGAGTGCGCCACGTTTCGACTGGGGCGACACGACGGCCGGGCCAGCTGTCCTGCCGACCGAGTGCGAGGGCTTCGTGCCCGAGGCGACGATGAGTGACCTCCTCGGCCAGCAACTGGTGTACACGTCGGCGCCGAAGAAGGGCGGTTCGGCCAGTCGAGGGGCCGCCGACGATTTGGGCGTCCCGGACTGTATCTTCGGGCTCCCTGACAGCGATTCGGCTCGCGGATTGCTCACCGCCCTGCCCCGTGGACAGTGGGCCTATGAGCAGTTGGTCGAGACGCGGATGAAGGACGGTGCGGACATCAGCTTCCTGGCGCTCGACGGCTTGGGATCGCGCGACGCCTTCCTGCAGTGCCGGACGGAGATCTTCTCGTCGTGCAGCGTCCACCTCACGGTCGACGGTCATTGGCTGCGCATCGATGTCAGTAACGAGAGCTCGGCCGATCCGGTTTACGGGGTCTCCGAGCTCGGCGCACAAGCGACGGCTTATGCTCAGGCTGCCGCGGCCGGGGTCCTGAGCGGCCGTTGAGCCGCACCGTCGCCGGAGGTCGCGGGAGCCCGCCGACGCAGGTCCGTGAACCGCGTCGGCGGTCAGCCGCTCACCCGCTGAACATGCTGGCGTTCGCGCGCTCGATCTCGGCGTACTGGGTGCCCGCGACGGCGAGCGCCCGGCTGATCTCGCCGAGGTTCTCCTCGACCTGACGCTGGGTGCCCCTCCAGCGCTCGACGACACCGTGGAACGCGGCGGCTGCTGCGCCGGTCCATTGCCCGTCGAGTGCCGCCAGCTGCGTGTGCAGGCGGGCGACCTCGTTCTGGATCTGCTCGATCGTGACGCGTGCCGCCGTGGATGCGCGCTCGACCGCGTCGCTGTCGACCTGGAAAGTGGCCATCGGGAACTCCGTTCGTCCGGGCGATGCCTGTCATCGCCACTACCGAGACGATAGGTGCTCACCACCCGCGGGAACCGGCGAGGGAGGCCTCGGACGCACCGTCCGGGGCGAGCCGACGCCTGTGGAGGAGAGTTGAGGAGGCCCGGTGGCGGGTCAGGCCGGAGGGCCCGCGATGACGATGGGGCTCGTGGCCGCTGACGGTGCGAGCGGCAGGATGACGCGGAACGTCGCGCCGCCGCCGGGGGTCTCGGTCACGTCGACCGTGCCACCGTGCGCCGCGACGATGGAGGCGACGATGGCCAGTCCGAGGCCGCTGCCGCCCGTCTCGCGGGTCCGTGAACTGTCGGCACGCCAGAAGCGCTGGAAGATCTTCTCGCGGATCTGCGGCGGAATGCCCTCGCCGTGGTCGACGATGGCGATGCTGGCGGTCCCGGCGCGGGCGTCCGTGCCGACTGCGAGCTCGATCGGGCTGTCGGCGGGTGTGAATCGCAGGGCGTTTCCGATGAGGTTCGTGACGACCTGCCGGATCTTGTTCTCTTCGCCGAGGACGATCGGCGGCACGGCCAGGGTCAACGGTTCGGCATTGGGCTTCGTGTCGGGCGTGGTGGCGTCGCCGGACGGCTTCGGCCGACGCCGGAAGCGGTTGAACGTCGCTCCGAAGATCGGGCCGGTCGAGCTCGTCTGGACCGGTGCTTCGGCAGCGGCTGGGGACTCGCCTGGCGTCTCGGAGGCGTCGTCGTCGGCGGCTCGCGCCATGCGTTCGTCGCGGACGACCTGGACCGTGCGCCCAGGGGCCTGTGCGGTGGTGTCGAGAGCGGCGTCGCGTGCGATCGGGAGCAGGTCGACGGGGGCGACGTTCAGCGGTCGCGTCTCATCGAGGCGGGCGAGCTGGAGGAGGTCCTCGACGAGCGCACCCATGCGGATGGCCTCCTTCTCGATGCGCTCCATGGCTTGTGCCACGTCCTGCGGCGTTTGGAGGGCGCCCATCCGGTAGAGCTCGGCGTAGCCGCGGACGGAGACGAGCGGGGTGCGCAGCTCGTGGCTCGCATCGCCGACGAAGTTCCGCATCTGCTCGATGGTCTTCCCACGATCGGAGTACGCGCGGTCGATACGCGCGAGCATCGTGTTGAGCGATCGGCTGAGTCGCCCCACCTCGGTGTTCGGCGTCGAGCCCGCGAGTCGCTGGCTGAAGTCGCCGTCGGCGAACGCGGCGGCCGTCCGTTCCACCTGGCGGAGCGGTTCGAAGGTCCCGGTCACCAACCACCGGGTGAGGAGTGCTCCGACCACGATGATGAGCACGCCGAGGACGAAGAAGATCGTGAGGTAGGTCGCGATGGTGTTGTCGGTGCCCTGCATCGAGATGGCGACCCATGCCGCTCCCGTGCGGAACCCGTCGAGGGTGACCGGGACGGACACCGCGTGGTACACGATCGTGCCGCTCGCGTTGGTGGTCGTGTAGATCTGGGTCCCGCTCGCGGCGACGTCGTTCGCGCTGAGGTGCGCCGGGTGCTCGGGAGCGATGCTGTCGTCCCAGCCGGAGGAGGCCCGGAGTTCGCCGTTCGTGTCGTACACGGCGACGAACAGCGTCGAGGGGGCGTCGAGCTGGAGCTGACCGTCCTCGGAGATCTCACCGACGATCTTGCCCTTGGCGGCAGTGACCAGACTGTCGTTCGCCTGCTGGGTGAGGACCTCCTTGAGGAGCGGGGTCGTCCCCATGCCTGCGACGAGCAGACCGAAGGCGAGGACGAGCACCGTCACCCCGGTGATCTTCGTCCGGAGTGAGACGCTGCTCCACCAGGTGGACAGGGAATCGGCCATCGGGTGGGGGCTACGCCTTTCCGGCCTTGAGCATGTAGCCGAATCCGCGCTTGGTCTGGATGAGCGGCTCGCTGGAGAACTGGTCGAGCTTCCGGCGCAGGTAGGAGATGTAGCTCTCGACGATGCCGGCGTCGCCGTTGAAGTCGTACTCCCAGACGTGGTCGAGGATCTGGGCCTTCGACAGGACGCGGTTCGGGTTGAGCATGAGGTAGCGGAGGAGCTTGAACTCGGTCGGGCTGAGGTCGATGGGGGTGTCACCGACGAGGACCTCGTGGGTGTCCTGGTCCATCGTCAGCTCGCCGGTGCGGATCACCGCGTCCTCGTCGGCCTGCATCGTCCGGCGGAGGATGGCCTTGATGCGTGCCACGATCTCGTCGAGGCTGAACGGCTTGGTGACGTAGTCGTCGCCGCCGACCGTCAGGCCCGTGATCTTGTCCTCGGTGTCGTCCTTCGCGGTGAGGAAGAGGATGGGCGCCGTGTAACCGGCGCTGCGGAGGCGCTTGGTGACGCCGAAGCCGTTCATGTCCGGCAGCATCACGTCGAGGATGATGAGGTCTGGCTCCTCCTCGAGGACCGCCGAGATGGCGGCTGCACCGTTGCCCACGGCACGGACGGCGAAGCCGGCGAATCGCAGGCTCGTGGTGAGGAGGTCGCGGATGTTCGGTTCGTCGTCGACGATGAGGATGCGGGGTCCGGTCATGACACCATTATCTGCACGTTTCTTGAGACTTTTCTGAGAGCCGGATTCACGCGTTCTGGAGGGCGTGGGCGTCGAGGATCGTGTAGCTGTAGCCCTGCTCAGCGAGGAACCGCTGCCGGTTCTGCGCGAACTCCTGATCGACCGTGTCGCGCGACACCAGGGTGTAGAAGCTCGCGGTGAGACCCGTGGACTTCGGGCGCAGCAGGCGGCCGAGACGCTGCGCCTCCTCCTGCCGTGAACCGAACGACCCCGACACCTGGATGGCGACGGTCGCTTCGGGCAGGTCGACCGAGAAGTTCGCGACCTTGGAGACGACGAGCACCTGCTCGGTGCCGTCGCGGAAGGCCTGGTAGAGCCGTTCGCGCTCGTCGACCGGCGTCGCCCCCGTCAACTGCGGGGCTCCCAGCGTCTCGGCGAGCTCCTCGATCTGATCGAGGTACTGTCCGATGACGAGGATCTGCTCGCCGCGGTGCCGTTCGACGAGCTGCCGGACGACGTCGAGCTTCGCCGGGGCGGTCGCGGCGAGGCGGTACCGCTCGTCGTCGGCCGATGCGGCATAGGTGAGTCGGTCGGCCTGGGGCAGGTCGACGCGTACCTCGAAGCACGCGGCGGGGGAGATGAAGCCCTGCGCCTCGATCTCCTTCCACGGGGCATCGAACCGCTTCGGGCCGATGAGCGAGAAGACGTCGCCCTCGCGGCCGTCCTCGCGGATGAGCGTCGCCGTCAGGCCGAGGCGACGCCGCGCCTGCAGCTCGGCGGTGAGCTTGAAGACGGGAGCCGGGAGCAGGTGCACCTCGTCGTACACCACGAGGCCCCAGTCCATGGCGTCGAGCAGCGCGAGGTGCGCGTACTCACCCTTCCGCTTGGCCGTGAGGATCTGGTAGGTCGCGATCGTGACCGGTTTGACCTCCTTCACCTGCCCCGAGTACTCGCCGATCTCCTCGGCGGTGAGGGAGGTGCGCTTCAACAACTCGTCGCGCCACTGCCGCGCCGACACCGTGTTCGTGACGAGGATGAGGGTGTTGGTGGACGCCGTCGCCATCGCTCCGGCGCCGACCAGGGTCTTGCCCGCACCGCAGGGGAGCACCACGACGCCGGAACCGCCGGAGAAGAAGTTGTCGACCGCTTGCTGCTGATAGTCGCGGAGGTGCCAGCCGTCCTCGACCAGGTCGATCTGGTGCGGCGTGCCGGCCGTGTATCCGGCGAGGTCTTCGGCGGGCCAGCCCAGCTTCACGAGTTCCTGTTTGAGTGCGCCACGTGCCCACGGCTCGACGAGGAAGGTGTCCGGCGTCGGATGCCCGATGAGCAGTGGCGCGATCTTCTTGGCGCCGGCCACCTCGGTCAGGATCGGGAGGTCCGTCGAGCGGAGGACGAGCTCACCCTCCTCGGAGCGTTCGATCACGAGCCGTCCGTAGCGGTTGACGGTCTCGCGCATGTCGATCGTCACGGACGCGGGGATGGAGAACTTCGAGTACCGCTCCAGCGTCTCGATCATCTGGTCGGCATCGTGCCCGGCGGCCCGCGCGTTCCAGAGTCCGAGACGGGTGATCCGGTAGGTGTGGATGTGCTCCGGCGCACGCTCGAGCTCGGCGAACACCGAGAGATCGTGGCGGGCGTCCTCGGCGAGCGGGTGGGCGACCTCGAGCAGCACGGTGCGGTCGCTTTGGACGATCAGTGGTCCATCAGACATAACGGTCGAGTCTACCGGCGGATCCGGTGCGCAACCCCCTTGAGTGGGCGCTCAGCCGGCGATCCGGACCTCGGTGATCATCGCGAGCGGCAGGGTGCGTTCGACGTCGGCCGACCGGTCCAGACCGCGCAGACGACCACCGGCGAGACTCACCGGCTCGATCGTGAACGTGGATCGTCGCTCGCCGTGCTGCAGCTGCACGGTGACCGGCGTGTGGTCGCGGACGGCGATCTCCAGCTGCTTGGACAACCACGCGGAGCTGGTGTCCCCGCGGTCGTCGGCGCGGAGCCGCGCCACCAGGTCCGGTTCCGTCGAGGCGGCCGGAGCGGAGACCGCGGCGCGCATGACCGGCTGCCGGCGGATCCGGAGCGGGGCGCCGTCGTCGTCTTCCGCGACCACCGGATAGCGCGCGTCGTGGAGGGTCCAGTAGACCGTCGCCGCCTCGATCCGGCTGGTGAGCCGGTGCTCGTCGGTCGGCCGGAGACCGAGCGCCACGAGGCTCTGGTCGACCGAGATCGCCGCGATCAGACCGGCGTCGTCGGAGCGGATGTAGCTGCTGCGTCCGGGATCGGCCGAGGCGTCGGCTGACGCGCGGATCGTCCCGACGCGGACGAGGCCGAATCGGGATGCGGCCTCGGACACGAGGTACCGCAGGGGCTGGGGGACGCCGGTCAGGGAGATCGACTCGAGGTAGGCGAGCAGGTCCTCGGCCGTGTCCCCGTCGGCGAGGGCGCGGGTGACGCTCGAGGTCGTGATGCGGTATCTCGACGCCTGGGCGCGCCCCTCCGGCTCCGCGAGGGATCGGAGACGGACGTCGAGTTCCGCTGTCGGGGGACCCAGCGCGATGATCGTCAGGTCGTCCTGGAGGACGACCTGCGACACCTCGGCGGGGAGCATGGACGCGAGCGCCGAGGCCGCGTCGGCCGCGTGGTCGTCGACGAGGAGTCGTCCGAACCCGCTGGTCGCTCCGTCGACGGTGATCCCGAGCAGCTCGGCGACCGCGTCGACCGCCCGCGTCGGTGCCACGACGGCATCCTCCGCCAACGGGTACCACCAGCTGAGCTCCTCGACCAGGTCGACGGAACCGCGCCGGTACGCCGTCAGGACGTGGTCGCGGACCGTGGCCGGGATCGCGTCGCGCCAGGCCGTCGCGAGGCGGAGCCAGCGTTCCGCGGTGGCCGACGCCAGCCAGGCCTCGCCGACCTCGCTCAGGCGGATGGCGGAGCCGATCGCATCGGTGAGCCCGGCCGACGACGCCGCGGACAGGGCGAGCTCGATCTGGTCGGGCGTGCTCGCCGCCGCGGCCGCGAGCCGTTTGAGGTCGGGCATGGACGGGGCCCCACGGCCGAGCAGACGGGCGGGCTCGCGGTCGAGTTCGTGGAGGCTCTCGCCCACGATGCCGACGGCGCCGGCCGCACGCTCACTCGCGAGGGCGTCCGCGTCGGGCGAGGGCCGGGTCGCGTGGGACGTCGGCGCCTCAGCCGGAAGCTGGAGTTCGGCCCGGCCGGGCTTCCCGCTCGCCGCCCACTCCTCGAACACCGCGGCCACCGCGCTCACCGGCCTGATCGGACCGGCTCCGTCGTCCAGTACCAGGATGTCCTGCTGCAGCCGCTCCAGGGCGGCATCCACCTCCGACTCGTCGCGTCCGAGCCTGGTCGCGAGCGACTGGGGCTCCATCCCGTCCAGCGCGGCGGCGAGCACGGCGAGGGTGTCCCGGTCGAGCAGGGCCATCCGGCGGGCGACGCTCGCGTCGTCCAACAGGGCCTCGGCGAAGTCGAAGAAGTCCGCGATGCGGGCTGAGGAGGCCCTGCGGTCGGGCGTCAGCCTGCGGAGCGCGTCGTCCGGGAGCTCCCGGAGGCGGCGCGCGATCGCGAAGGCCTCGCCCATGGTCGTCAGCGCGGTGACTGACCGCGGGACTCGCGGGACCGTCGAACGGCACCCACGATGATGAGCGTGATCAGCATCAGGAAGGCGATCGGGAGTCCGACGAGCGGCAGGATCGTCACGACCGGCCAGGCGCCGACGGCGAAGTCGCCCTGCTCGAGGCCGGTGGCGGTGCCGACCATCACCGCGACGAACGCGGCGATCGACACGGCGACGATCGTCACGACCATGTAGGCCAGGATCCGTTCGGGCCGCGAGATGCTCGGCGTCTGCTCATCAGTCACGCTCCCAGGATAGAGGCACGCGGCTGCTGCACCGAATAGGCTGGGGGCCGAGGACCGATGGTCCTCTCGATCGCGCGTCCTGCGCGATCACCGCACGGCGCTGCATTTCTGCGCACGACACACAGCGAGGTTCCCATGCCCACCGGCAAGGTCAAGTTCTACGACGAGGAGAAGGGCTTCGGCTTCATCAGCTCCGATGACGGCCAGGAGGTCTTCCTGCACGCTTCCGCACTGCCCGCGGGCACGGCCGGCGTGAAGCCGGGGACGCGGCTCGAGTTCGGCATCGCCGACGGCAAGCGCGGCGCCCAGGCGCTGTCCGTGCGCGTCCTCGAGGCTCCGCCCAGCCTCGTCAAGCTGAAGCGCAAGCCGGCCGACGACATGGCGATCATCGTCGAGGACCTCGTGAAGCTCCTCGACGGCATCGGTGGCGACCTGCGCCGCGGCAAGTACCCGAACAGCAGCCACAGCAAGAAGATCGCTGCCGTACTGCGCAAGGTCGCGGACGAGCTGGATGCCTGACGCGGGCCAGGAGACACCGGCCGAGGATCGCGACGTCACGGCCGACACGGACGCCCGACCCCTGTCGGACGAGCACCGCTCGGACGACGGCACCGACGGCGAGCCGACCCCGGCACCCGTGCCGGACGAGACGCTGATCGCGGCCGTCGAGCTCGCGCGTGAAGCGCTGCAGGAGATCACGCCCGCGAGCACGGTGGGTGAGCCGGCCGGGCACGTCGTGGTCGACGATCACGTCGTCTCGTTGCTGTTCGCGAACACGATGGCCGGCTACCCGGGATGGTTCTGGACGGTGACGCTCTCGCGGACCGCCGACGACGCCGCGCCCAACGTGCTCGAGACGGAGCTGATGCCCGGTGACGGCGCGTTGCTGGCTCCGCAGTGGGTGCCGTGGTCGGAGCGCCTCGCGGACTACCGCGCCGCGCAGGAGGCCGCGGCCGCTGCCGCGGCTGACGACGCGCTCGACGACGCTGATGACACCGACGAGTTCGACGACGACGTCGCGCTGTCCGGGGATCCCCGCGACCGGGACCGCGACGGCATCGAGCTCGAGTACGACGAGGACGACGTCGATGCGGCGTCGGGCGACTCCGACGACGACGACGATGAATCGGACGACGACGACTCCGATGAGGACGACGAGGACGAGGAAGACGAATCCGACGAAGACGACGACCGGTTCGAGGACGAGTAGCACTCGCGCACCACGCGACAGACGAACGGGCGGCCGGACCTCGAGAGGGTTCGACCGCCCGTTCGGCGTTCAGCGGGGGAGGCGGATCAGAGCGCCCCGACGACGTGTTCGATGCTCGCGATGAGCTGACGGACGTCTGCGGGGTCGATCGCCGTGAAGGTCGCGACGCGCAGCTGGTTGCGACCGAGCTTGCGGTAGGGCTCGGTGTCGACGATGCCGTTCGCCCGCAGGGTCTTCGCGACCAGCGCCGCGTCGATGGCGTCGTCGAAGTCGATCGTGACGACGACCTGCGAGCGGTGGTCGGGGTCCGTCACGAACGGCGTCGTGTAGGAGGTGCGCTCGGCCCACTCGTACAGGGCGCCTGAGGATTCGGCCGTCCGTGCCGACGCCCAGGCGAGGCCGCCGTTGCCGTTGATCCACGAGATCTGTTCCTCGAGAAGCACGAGCGTCGACAAGGCAGGCGTGTTGAGCGTCTGCTCGAGTCGGGAGTTGTCGACTGCGTTCTTCAGGCTCAGGAACTCCGGGATGTAACGCCCGCTGGCGGCGATCCGTTCGATGCGCTCGATCGCTGCGGGGGAGCAGAGGGCGAACCACAGGCCGCCGTCGGATGCGAAGTTCTTCTGCGGTGCGAAGTAGTAGACGTCCGCCTGGCTCGCGTCGAAGTCCACACCACCGGCGGCACTCGTCGCGTCGATCACCGTGAGTGCACCGGCGTCGCCGGAGACGCGTCGCACCGGGGCCATGACACCGGTCGAGGTCTCGTTGTGCGGCCAGGCGTACACGTCGACGCCCTCGACCACCTCGGGATCGATGCGGGATCCACCCGGCACCTCGCGGACGTCCGGGGCGGTGAGCCACGGGGCGCCGGCCGCCTTGGCGAACTTGCCGCCGAACTCACCGAAGACGAGGTTCTGGCTGCGCTGCTCGATGAGGCCGAAGGCGGCGGCGTCCCAGAACGCGGTCGAGCCGCCGTTGCCGACGATGATCTCGTAGCCCTCGGGAGCGCGGAACAGCTCGGCCAGGCCGGCGCGGACACGGCCGACGAGCTGCTTGACGGGAGCCTGTCGGTGGGAGGTGCCGAGGAGGGACAGGCCGGCCGCCGAGAGCGCTGCGATCTGCTCGGGTCGGATCTTGGAGGGGCCGCAGCCGAATCGACCATCGGCGGGCAGAAGGGACGTGGGAATCGTGATCTCCGGCATACGGCGATTCTAGAGGCGGGGGCCTCATGGCGTCGTGCCACGCAGCCGGATGCGTCCACGCGGGGCGGAGTGGCTTGGCGCGGGAACGTCGCCGCTGCGCACTAGGCTTACCGGGAACGTGCAATCGGGCAGGGAGGGCGTCGATGACCGATTTGATTGACACCACAGAGATGTATCTCCGCACCATTCTGGAGCTCGAGGAGGAGAACATCATCCCGCTTCGTGCGCGGATCTCCGAGCGCCTCGGGCACTCCGGACCGACGGTCTCGCAGACGGTCGGTCGGATGGAGCGCGACGGACTCGTCGTCGTGTCGGGGGACCGGCACCTCGAGCTCACCGAACCGGGTCGTCGCAAGGCTGTCCACGTCATGCGGAAGCACCGCCTGGCGGAGCGCCTCCTGAGCGACGTCATCGGCCTGGAGTGGGAGTTCGTCCACGAGGAAGCCTGTCGCTGGGAACACGTCATGAGTGAGCAGGTCGAGCGCAAGCTCCTCGACATGCTCAACCACCCCACCGAGTCGCCGTACGGCACCCCGATCCCCGGACTCGACGAGTTCGGCGACAGCCCCGCCGTCGCCTTCTCGCAGGGCGTCATCAACATCGTGGGTCTCGTCGAAGGACGCTCCGAGCCGGTCACGGCGACGGTCCGACGTCTCGGCGAACCGGCGCAGGTCGACCCCGAGCTGCTCCTGCAGCTCAAGCAAGCCGGCGTCATGCCGGGTCGCGCGGGAACCTTCGCGGCAGCGGGCGGCTACGTGCTCGTCACCATCGACGGTGTCGAGGGCGGCCTCGAGCTGCCCAACGAGCTCGCGACGCACATCTTCGTGGAGACCCCTGCCGCGTGAGCATGAGACGCGTATGAGGATTCCCTCATGTGCCCGTTTTCCCGTGATCGAAACGTGACTTTCTGAGGGGTAACCCGTAGGCTGTCACTCGTCCTGAAGGCCATGATCTGGCTCAAGGAAGACGACCGAGGCACCCCCTAGCCCGTCCCTCGGCCACACGAACCGACATCAATCGTCGGATGGGGCTGCGCCATGCCGATCGCACGACCGCGATCGTCGTCGCTCATGCGGGGTGCCGGAGGAATCCACTTGACTGCAGCTGGCGAGAGCGGCCCCGACCAGGCCGAGACGACCCCGAACGTCCCCCTCACCCGGAAGCAGCTCCGACTCCAGGAGCAGGCCGCGAAGCAGGCGGAGGCGACCACCCCGTCCCAGACGGAAGCAGACGACGCGCTCGTCACCGAGGTCGCTCCGGACGCAACCGTCGACCACCCCGAGATCGTCCTCGACGATGCCGTGGTCGAGGAGGTCGACGCCGCCGTCACAACCGGTGAGGTCCGTGTCGACCAGCGGCCGCTGACGAAGCCCGCCGCACCGGAGCCGACGGCCCCGCAGTCCTTCACCGTGACGTCCGCCACCGACGCCTCGCTCGCGACCGTCGCTCCGCTCCGCACCGGTGCGGATCGCGTCGCCCGCAACAAGCCCCCGGTCAAGCCGTCCGCGTCGACGGTCGCCGTGCGCAAGCCGAAGCCGTCCGGAGCCCGACCCGGCTCCGTCCGCGGCGTCGCCACCATGGCCTTCCTCGTGCCGGCACTGGTCGCCACCGTCGCCCTCCCAGCCTATGCGGCGAGCAGCAGTGCGCAGACCGAGTACGGGACGTCCGCCTCGGAGCAGCTGAAGGCCTCCGGTGCCCAGAGCGTCGTCGCTTCCGACAAGGTGGCCGACGCACCGATCTCCCGCGACCTCTACAGCGCGACGACGCCGGACGAGCTCGCCGAGCGCCAGCGGCAGCTCGACGCCGCTGCAGCTGCCAGCAACGCCACCTACTCGATCACCGTGGGCGCACGTCAGGCCGGCGACGACTACCCCTGGTTCGACCAGGCGACCGACGACGAGGGCGGCGGGCTCTCGCCGCTGCGGTACTACTACCGCGAGTGCGTGGACTTCGTCGCCTGGCGACTCAACCGCGACGCGGGTACGCCGAGTGGGAACTGGGCCTTCACCTGGGGCAACGGCCTGCCGCCGAGCAGCGCCTACGGCTGGGCCGACTCGTGGCAGTACAACAAGGGGACCAACGCCATCGCCGGCTCCGTCGCCTGGTTCAACTACAACCACGTCGCCTATGTGCAGTCGGTCAACGCCGACGGGACGGTCACCCTGGAGGAGTACAACTGGGGATCCGCACGGCACAGCTACAACACGCGCACCATCGCGGCCAGCGCCGTGGCGCTCTACCTCTACCCGCCGGGCGTCGGCTGATCCGACCCGCTCGACCTGGATCGCGTCCCTCCGTCGGAGGGACGCGATTCGTCGCCGTACGCGGTGACCGTTCGCGACCGAGCGGTGTCCGTCGTCCGAAGCCGAGGTGGCGCGGAGGGGAATTCTCCTGCAACGTGCGGAAATCCGGTCGGTGTGGGTTAATCTGGTGCTCTGCAACTCGGAGAGGTTCAGGAGCTGATGCACGCTATACGTCGCCACGTGGTCGCGAATGGTCGCGGCCTCTACGTGCTGCGGCATTCCAGCCAAGCGTGCCGTGGCTCCGCCGTGGATCAAGAGGGTGCTGTCGTCATGACAGTGCCCTTTTTTGTTCCCCGGAAACGACTCGATCCGCCGCGTCAGGGACGCAGCAGGTGATGATCGTCGACCGGTCGCGGCAGCCGTCGTGGCCCTTCGGAAGGGAACGTGCATGCGCACACTGGTGTTGAACGCGGGCTATGAGCCGCTCGCGATCGTCTCGTTCAAGCGGGCCCTCGTGCTCGTGATGCATCACAAGGCGACCGTCGTCGAGATCGACTCCTCGCATCCCGTGGTGGCGACGAGTGGATCGTTCGATCGGCCGTCGGTCATCCTGCTCACCAGATACGTCCGGATCCCGAACGCCCGCCGGGTGCCCGTGACCCGCCGCGGCGTGCTGCGCCGCGACGGCCACCGCTGCGCCTACTGCGGGAAGGCGGCGACGACGATCGACCACGTGCAGCCGCGCTCGCGCGGGGGTGTGGACAGTTGGGAGAACCTCGTGGCCTGCTGCCTGCGCTGCAACAACGTGAAGGGCGATCGCACGCCGATGGAGATGAACTGGAGCCTCCGGGTCTCGCCGCGGACGCCGCACGGCTCGCAGTGGATGGTGCGGGGCGTCGAGCGCTCGGAGCCCGACTGGGAGCAGTACCTGGCGCCTGCCGCCTGAGCGACCGGCTACACTCGACGGGTCAGCCTCTGTAGCTCAATGGAAGAGCAGTTCCGTCCTAAGGAAAGGGTTGGGGGTTCGAGTCCCTCCAGGGGCACTGTCCGAGGTGCGGCCGTCCAGGCGAGCACGGCTTCGCATGTCGGGTAGGGCTGCGAGCACGCCGTAGGCTCGAAGCATGACGCACGACCTCCACCGCCAACTCGAACGCGACGCCATCACTCTTCGTCAGCTGCGGTCGGCCGTGGTCGTCGCGGATGCTCGGACGCTCGGCGCCGCGGCGAACCTGCTCGGGGTCGCACAGCCGAGCCTCGCGCAGCAGCTGCGGCGGCTCGAGGCAGCGCTCGGGGTCGAGCTGTTCAGCGTCCTGGGGGAGGAGTACCGCCCGACGCGCGAGGGGCAGCGCTTCCTGCTCAAGGTCCGCACCTTCATCGACGTGGTCGCCGACATGGACCCGGCGTCACCGGCGCGGCACATCCGGGTCGGCCGTCCGCCGACGACGTGGGACGCGGTCGTCTCCGAGGCCGGTCGCCGCATCGACGTCCCGGCGATCGCGGTCACGATCGAGCCGGTCGAGCAGCTGCACCTCGTCACCACCGGTCGTCTCGACGCCACCATCGTGCGCCTGCCGATCGAGCTGCCGGACGAGCTCGCCGCCGAGGAGATCGCCGCACTCCCGCTCGGGGTCGTCATGCGAGCGGCGCACCCGCTGTCGGCGAAGGACGTCATCGAGTGGTCCGATCTCGCCGACCAGGAGCTGCTTCGTCCCGAGCCCGGAAAGGACCCGGCGTACTCGGCCTGGCTGGCCGGCGCGCTCGCGGCGCGCGGCTGGTACCCGCGCTCCCTGACGATCGACGCGGGGAACGACACGCTGTTCCTCGACGCCCTGCGCTTCGGTGAGCGACTCGTCGCCCTCCGTCCGGTGGCCGCGATGCGGGAGGGCGACGGCCTGTGCTGGCGGCCGTTCGCCGACGCGCCTGAGCTCCGCGAGCGGTTCGCCCTGGTCACCCGACGCGAGTGAGTCCGCTCGGGGCCGGTTGGTGATGACACCCTCCACACGCCCTTTTGCGACCCGACCGGGATCTTCTCCCGATCAAGTCGGTCGACTTGTTCCGGATTTCTGCCGCGTTCGACACCGTGTTCTCAGCTCGGAGTGGGTACGCTTATCCCTGAATCGGGGGATGACAGAAGCAGGATACGCACATGCCCGAACGACGACCACAGCAGCAACGAGGTCATGAACGACGCCAGACCGTCGTCGAAGGTGCCGCGCGCATGTTCGACCGGGTCGGCTACGGACAGGCGAGCCTGTCGGACATCGCCCGCGAGGCGGGGACGACGCAGGGCTCGCTGTACTTCTACTTCCCCTCGAAAGAGGAACTGGCGATCGCCGTCATCAACGAGCAGAGCACGCGCTCGATCGCTGCGCTGACCGCGCCGACCACCGCGCCCTCGCCGTTCGGCGGGCTGGTCCAGGCCTCCCGCGCCATCACCGAGCAGCTGCTCACCGACCCCATCACCCGCGCCGGCCTGCGGCTGTCCCTCGAGCAGGGCGTCATCCAGGCTCCGACGACCGCGTTCCACGAGCAGTGGATCGCGAGCGTCGAGGAGCGGGTGCGGGCCTCGATCGAGCTCGGTGAGTTGCAGTCTCCGCTCGAGCCGGCGGAACTGGCGAGGTCCTTCGTCGCGTTCTTCACCGGGACACAGCTCATCTCGAACCTGCTGGCCGGTCGGACCGACCTCCTCAACGCGGTCGACACCATGTGGCGGATCCTCATCGCGGCGGTCATCGTCGCGGACCGCCAGGCCGAGGTGCTCGCCGTCCTCGACGCCGCCTTCGACGCGCAGGACGCCTGAGCGGTCGGGTGCACGTTAGGGGGTAGCCCTGACGCATGCGCCGTGAGGTCACCCTAAACTGAATCGGGTGATTAACTCACTTTGCTGATCGTCGTGCGACGACGGATGGATCACGGTGTGCGGGGGCATTCCGCGTTCCATCGGCGAAGAGTTGGTTCACGTGCCGGGCTGGGCGATGTCGTGGGGGGATCGCCCAGCCGACGGCGTGTGGACGCCTCAGCGGCCGATGGCTTGCGGCGCGTATCGGTGCTCTGGACGCCCGGTGGTCCCGTACCGCAGCTGCGTCGTCAGGAGACCGCGAGCGGCCAGCGCGGAGAGGTACCGTTGCGCCGTCGCGCGTGAGACGCCGACCAGCTCGGCCACCTCGGCGGCCGAGCGCTCGCCGTCCGCCTCCGACACCGCCTCGAGGACGGCCGTCTCCGTGGCGGACCTCGACCGGGTCGTCGCCCCGGCGTCGCCGGAGTGCAGGATGCGCAGGGCGCGCTCGATCGTCTCCTGGTCGGCGTTCACCGCCTCGCCGAGGACGTTCCGGAACCGGGCGTAGGCGGCGAGCCGGTCCTGGAGCACCTGCGGCGCGAACGGCTTCACCAGGTACCCGAGGGCCCCGGCGCGAAGCGCTCGGCGCACGGACGCACCGTCCGACGCTGCGGAGACGACGATGGTGTCGATCGGGAGGTCCACGAGGAGCTCGAGCCCGTTCCGATCCGGCAGATAGCCGTCGAGGAGCACGAGGTCGGGTGGCTCGGTGGCGATGCTCCGCGCGGCCTCGGCGGCCGACCCGACAGGACTGAGCGCGCGGAAGCCGTCGACCTGGTCGACGATCCGGCAGTGCAGGCGGGCGACGTGGAAGTCGTCGTCGACAACCAGCACGGTGAGATCGGCCGTCACGATCCCTCTCCCGCCAGGGACTGCGCCGGCTCGACCGTCCCGGGGAGCCGTGCGCAGAAGACCGCTCCGTGTTCGCCGCGGACGCCGGGGGACGCCAACCAGACGTCGCCTCCTCGACGACGCGCGACGTCGCGCGAGAGCGGCAGACCGAACCCGTGGCCGTGGACGTCGTCCGGGTCGCCAAGGCCGATGGTCGGGGCGGCGGCTGGCGCGTCGTCCTGGCCGGTCGCCGCGACGCCGTCACCCGAGTCCATCACGGAGCAGTGCAGCTCGGTGCCGTGGTCGAGGACCTCGACCTCCA
Source organism: Plantibacter sp. H53 (assembly GCF_001650455.1). Classification (NCBI taxonomy): domain Bacteria; kingdom Bacillati; phylum Actinomycetota; class Actinomycetes; order Micrococcales; family Microbacteriaceae; genus Plantibacter; species Plantibacter sp. H53. Next base: position 193,978 of record NZ_LWCT01000046.1, on the reverse strand, counting down.
CCCAGGCCGGTCGGACCCGGCCCGAGACGGCCGCGTTCACCGCATTGTCGAGCAGGTTGCCGAGGACGGTGGTCACGTCCTCAGGATCGCACAGGGAGCCGGTGACGAGGGTCTCGGAGCCGATGGTGACGAGTACCCCGCGTTCCGCGGCTTCGACCCCCTTCGCACCGAGGAAGGCCTGGAGGTAGGGCTCGGTGAGGCGGTCCGCGTGCTGCACCGGGTACTTCAGCGGTCCATGGTCGAGCACGTTGGCGAGATACTCGCGGGCCTCGGCGTCCTGCCCGGTCTCGAGGAGGCCGGAGATCGCGTGCAACCGGTTCGCGAACTCGTGCCGCTGCGCGCGGAGGGCGGTCGTCATCGTCGCGACCGCGTTGAGCCGCCGGGTGAGCGCCTCGACGTCGGTGCGGTCGCGGACGACGACCACCCGCCCGAGGTCGACGCCGTCCCGGGACACGGGCCGGACGTCGACGAAGAGGACGCGGGACCCGACGACGAGCTGGGCCGAGGTCGGCCTCGCGGCGTCGTCCGCGACGAGGTCCACCAGTCGCTCGGGCAGATCGAGGTCGTCGAACCGACGCCCGACGACCGACCCGATGCCGAGGAGCCTGGCCGCCTGATCGGTGCACACCGTCACGACGCCGTCCGGCGAGACGCCGAGGACGCCTTCGCCGACCCCGCCGAGGACCGCAGCCTGGTTCTGCACGAGCGCGGCGAGTTCCTCCGGTCCGAGGCCCAGGGTCAGCCGCCGCAGCCGCCGCCGGATGAGCATCGAAGCGATCAAACCGATCGTCAGCGCGAGCAGCGCTGCGCCCGCGACCAGCATGGTCTCGCCCACGACGTCGGCGAACACGCGCTGCGGGGCGAACCCGACGCTGATCTCGCCGACGACCTCGCCGGCGCCGGACGAGACCACGGCCCCACCGGTGTCGGAGGACTCTGCGGCGAAGACGGGCACCTTGGCGCGGGCGGACGGCCCGAGGGTGCCGGTCTCCCACGAGACCGACTCCGTCCCGGCCAGGGCCGCTTCCGCACTGGTGCTCACCCGGAGCCCGAGCTGGTCGGGGTCGGGGTGCGCCAGACGGATCCCGCGCTCGTCGGTGATGACCACGAAGAGCGCCCCGGTCCGTGTGCCGACCTCCGTGCCGAGCTCCTGCAGGGGACCGGTCCGGAGGTCGGCCGCCGTCGGCGTCCCCGGGGTACGTGCCTCGAGCGTCACGGCGGTCCGGACGTCGGGATCGCTCGCGACGCTCTGCGCGATCGCGAGGGCGGTGGACTGGGCCTCGCGCACGAGGCGCTCGCTGCTCATCCAGGCGAACACGCCCGTGCACACGGCGACGACCGCGATGACGACGACCAGCTGCAGCACCAGCACCTGCGCCGCGAAGCTGGAGCGCCCGGCCCGTCGTCGACCTGGCAGCTCCGCTTCCTCGCCGATCATGGCTCCGATCGTACGTCGCCGGGGCGATGGGCGGTGTCGACCAGGTGATGAGCAGAATGCGCAGAAGGTCGTGTAACCCGCAGATCCGAGCCGAACGCCCACAAGCGAGACAGTTCCGTGCCACTCCCGTACGGTTCCGGGAACGCCCGCCGCGCTCGGTCCATCGCCCGTGTCGCCGCGTGACGTCCCATCGTGCACACCGCGGTGCACGCAGACGAAGGAGTCGACATGCTGGTCATTCTCGGATTCGCGATGATCCTCACCTTCATGGTGCTGATCATGACGAAGCGCCTCACCCCGATGGTGGCGCTCATCATCGTCCCCACGGTCTTCGGGCTGTTCGCCGGCGCCGGACTCGGGCTCGGCGACATGGTCATCGAGGCGATCGGCAGCCTCGCTCCGACCGCCGCCCTGTTGATGTTCGCGATCATGTACTTCGGGATCATGATCGACGTCGGGCTCTTCGACCCGCTCGTGCGGTTCATCGTCCGTGCGCTGGGCAACGACCCAGCGAAGATCGTCGTCGGTACGGCCCTCCTGGCGGGCGCGGTGTCACTCGACGGCGACGGGTCGACGACCTTCATCGTGACGACCGCCGCGATGCTGCCGATCTACCTGCGGCTCGGCATGAACCCGGTCGTCCTCACCTGCGTCGCCGGGCTCGCGAACGGCACGCTGAACATCGTCCCGTGGGGTGGGCCGACCGTCCGCGCCGCTTCGGCCCTGGGTGTCTCGCCGACCGAGATCTTCGTCCCGATGCTGCCGTCGCTCGCCGCCGGCCTCGTCCTCGTGTTCGCCTTCGCCTGGTTCCTCGGGCTGGGGGAGCGCAAGCGCCTCGCGGGCGTCGACCTCCTCGGCGACGGTGCCTCCGGCGTCGCCGCACCGGGTTCGGGTTCCGGGCCCGCCGACCACCCGCTCACCGGCGGCATGTCGACGACCTTCTCGACCAGTGCCCGTGGGCGCCTCGCGACCCTCGTCCGCCCCGACGACACGGCCATGGCCGACACGATGCTCGACCCCGAACGCGACACGCTGCGCCCGCGCCTCATCTGGGTGAACCTCGTGCTCACGGTCGCGGTCATGACGCTGCTCGTGCTCGACCTCGTCCCGTTGCCCTACGTGTTCATGGTCGGCACCGCCATCGCCCTCCTGGTGAACTTCCCGAGACTCGCGCAGCAGTCCAAGGAGATCGTCGCCCACGCCCCGAGCATCGTCGGCGTGGTCTCGATGGTGCTCGCGGCCGGTGTGCTGATCGGCGTCCTCAACGGGACCGGCATGGTCTCCGCGATGGCCGACTGGATCGTCGACATCATCCCGACGGAGCTCGGTCCGTTCCTCGCGGTCATCACCGGGGTGCTCAGCATCCCGATGACGTTCTTCATGAGCAACGACGCGTTCTACTTCGGCATCCTGCCGGTGCTGGCCGAGAGCGCTTCGACCTTCGGCATCGAACCGGTCGAGATGGCGCGCGCGTCGATCACCGGTCAGCCGGTCCACCTGCAGAGCCCGCTCGTTCCGGCCATCCTCCTGCTCGTCTCGCTCGCCAGCGTGAACCTCGGCGACCACCACAAGAAGGTCCTGTGGCGCGCCGCGATCGTCTCGCTTGTGATGCTCGTTGTCGGCGTGCTCGTCGGCACCATCCCGTTCGGCTGACACCGGCGGGCACCGCGGCTCAACGCGTGGTCGTCCAGTCGAGGTTGACGACGTCGCCGATGTAGATGTCGAGTCCGAGGCCGGGGATCGACGGGTTCATGCGGAGCAGCTGCTGCTGCGGCAGGTCGAAACGCTGCGCGATGTCGAAGAACACGTCGCCGGCGACCACCGTGTAGGTGAGCGGGTTGCCCTCGGCATCCGTGGCGACCGGGCCGAGCGCGCCGTCCCGCGGCCCGAGGTCGAACGCCGGGCCCTCCGGAAGCGGTTCCGCCGGTTCCGCCGGCGCGTTCGGCACGATCGGTGCCGGCTCAGGAGGCAGGGCGTCGCGCGCGGTCGAGGTGGGCACCGGGGCGACCGAGGGCGACGGGTCGGGCTGCTGGGTGACGACCACCGTCACCGGAGGCGGGGCCGGCTGCGAGACGCAGCCGCTCAGGGTGAACAGACCGGCCACGCCGATCGCGAGGTTCCGGGCGTACGGCAGCGCACGTCGACGCCCGGTCGATTCCTTCGGCCCCACAGCGCATCCCCCCAGGATGGACCGGGCCCGCAACGCGGTCGGCTGGGCTCGGTCGAACCCTCAGCCTACGGCGAGGCGCGGCGAGTCCGAGCAGGGCTAGCCCCGAAATCCCGAGCGCGGGGGCCCTCCAGTAGGCTGCTGGAACGCGCATCGAAGGAGAGCCATGACGGAGCAGGACATCGACCGGACCGGAACGGGAACCCCCGCGGCAGGACCGTCCACCGGCTTGCGATGGGGCATCCTCGGCCCTGCCGGTGTCGCGAAGAGCTTCACCGCCGACCTCCGACGGCACGGCTTCGACGTCCGGGCCGTCGCCTCGCGATCCGCCGAGACCGCAGCCGCGTTCGCCGCCGAGTTCGACATCCCGAACGTCCACGTGGGGTACGAGGCGCTCGCCGCCGACCCCGAGGTCGACGTGATCTACATCGCGACCCCGCACCCGTTCCACGCCGAGCAGGCGGTGCTGGCGCTCGACGCCGGGAAGCACGTCCTCATCGAGAAGCCCTTCACCCTCAACGCCGCCGAGGCGCAGGCGGTCGTGGCGCTCGCCGCGGAGCGCGGCCTGGTCGTGCTCGAGGCGATGTGGACCCGGTTCCTCCCGCACATGGTCCGGCTCCGCGAGTTGCTCGCCGACGGTGTCATCGGACAGCCGCGTAGCCTCGTCGCCGATCACACCCAGCTGCTCTCGGACGACCCGGAGCACCGCATGAACAACCTCGAGCTGGGCGGCGGCGCGCTGCTCGACCTCGGCGTGTACCCGGTCTCCTTCGCGTCGTCCGTCTTCGGGACCCCGACGACGATCCAGGCCACGGCCGCGCTCCGCGACACGGGGGCGGACATGCAGGTCGCGACCCTCTTCGGCTACGCGGACGGCCAGGTGGCGAACACCCTGTCGGCGAGCAACACCGTCGGCCCGAACCGCGCGGCCATCGTGGGGACCGACGGCTGGATCGAGTTCGACCGCGTCTGGTACACGGCGACGACGTTCCGGGTGTTCGGCACCGACGGCGAGGTCGTGGAGACCTACCGTTCCGAGGTGGACGGCCGCGGGATGCACTTCCAGGCGTGGGAGCTCGAACGGCTTGCCTCCGAGGGCAAGCTCTCCGGTGACATCATGCCGCTCGCCGAGACGGTCGCGATCATGGAGACCCTCGACGAAATCAGGCGCCAGATCGGCGTCCGGTACCCGGGCGAATGACCCGAGGCGCCTGAACACGCGGGTCGAGACCGATCCGTCGTGCCCGAGCGCCCTCGTGCAACTCGATGGCGTCGCTGTAGTGCCCGATGAGGGCGCTGCTGACGCTCTTCCAGCTGCGCGGCAGGACGCCGGCCCGAGCTGCGGCACCGAACGCCGCCCGCTTCACCTCGTCGCCCACGAGGTCCTGGGCGAACCCGCGCAGCTGTTCGAGCCTGCCGGGTTCGTAGAGCCACCCGGTGCGGCTGGAGTCGACGAGGTCCACCGGTCCGCCCCGACCGGTCGCGACCACGGGTACCCCGGAGGCCATCGCCTCCTGGATGGTCTGGCAGAAGGTCTCCGACTCGCCGGGGTGGACGAACACGTCCAGCCCGGCCATCGCGACCGCCAGCTCCTCGCCGCCCAGGAATCCGGTGAAGACCGCGTTCGGAAGTCGCTGTTCGAGCGAGGCACGCAGCGGCCCCTCGCCGACGATGACGAGCTTCACGCCCGGGAGTCCGCCGAGCACCGCGAGGTCCTCGACCTGCTTCTCGGCTGCGAGTCGACCGACGTAGCCCACGATGCGCTCGCCGCCGGGAGCGATGGACCGACGCCAGGCCTCGCTGCGCCGTTCCGGGGAGAACCGGACGGCGTCGACGCCCCGCACCCATAAGCGGACCCGCGGGATGGCGTGCGCCTCCAGCTGCGCGATCGACTGCCGTGACGGCGCGAGCGTGAGCGTCGACCGGCCGTGGAGGCGCTCGACGTGTTGCCACAGCAGCGCTTCGGCGACCGGGAACCCGTACCGTCCGGCGTAGGCCGGGATGTCGGTCTGGTACACGGCGACGGTCGGGACGCCCAGGCGCTCGGCGGCCTGGACACCGCGCCAGCCGAGGACGAACGGCGAGGCCAGGTGCACCACGTCGGGGCGGAAGCCGCGGAGGAGCTCCGTGATCCGGCCGACCCCGCCGGCGGCGACCCGCACGTTCCGGTAACGGGGGAGCGGGATCGACGGGACGCCGTCCACCCGGAAGCCCTCGTGGAGCCGCGGCGTCGAGGCTCCGGCGCCGGGGGCGATGACGAGCACCTCATCCCCTCGGTCCGCGAAGTGCTCCATGATGCGGAGCAGGGAGTGGGTGACGCCGTTCATCTGCGGCAGGAACGACTCGGTCACGATTGCGATCCTCACACCCATGATGCTCCGCGTCGTACGGGTCGCAGCGGTGCCCGGCGGGCGACGTGTCGGTGACCATCGGGTGACATCGCGGTGCCGCACGATGAGGCGCAGCCTGCTTTACTTATCGCATGAGTGCTGGTGGATTCGGAAGCGGCGGCGGGAGCGCGTCGGAGCGGATCGAATCCTTCTCGTACACCCCGGCGCGGCGGCTGCGGCCGAACGCGAAGGTCCTGCCGGAACACGCCCGCGGCCACAACCGGGCGCTCGTGCTCCAGACCCTCTTCGCCAGCGGGGCCATGAGTCGGGCCGACATCGCCCGAGCCACCGGCCTGACCCGGGTGAGCATCTCCGACCTCGTCGCCTCGCTCATCGCGGACAACCTCATCGTCGAGGTCGGGCTCCGCGAGACCTCTCGCCCGGGCAAGCCCGCCACGCTCATCGACATCAACCGCGACGAGTTCCAGATCGTCGGCCTCGACCTCTCCGACACCGAGGTGTTCCGAGGCGCGGTGCTGACGCTCGACGGCGAGGTCGTGACCATGCTCGAGGTGCCGCTCGACGGCGCCATGGGGGCGGACGCGATCGCGAAGGCCGTCGCGCTCGCCGCAGATCTCGTCGAGGAGGCGACGGTCGAGGTGCTGGGCATCGGGGTCGGCTCGCCCGGCATCGTCGACATGACCGGCACGGTCCGCAGCGCGCCGAACCTCGGCTGGACCGACGTCGACCTCCAGGGGGCGATCGAACAGGTCGCCCAGGTACCCGTCCTCGTCGCGAACGACGCCAATGCCGCCGTCCTCGCGGAGTACAGCTTCGGCGGGGCGGACGGCGACCTCATGCTCGTGAGCGTCGGGAACGGCGTCGGGGCGGGGCTGCTCGTGGGCGGTCACCCGCTCTTCGGGAGCCGGTTCGCAGCCGGTGAGATCGGCCACGTGGTCGTCGGCACCGACGGTGGACCATTGTGCGCCTGCGGGAAGCGTGGGTGCCTCGAGGCCTGGCTCGCCGTGCCGCACCTGCGCGAGCTCCTCGCGGCGGCCGAGGCGAGCGATCTTCCGACCGCGGAGGTCGAGCAGCGTCGCGAGGAGATCCTGCGCGCGGCAGGGGAGCGACTCGGTGTCTCGCTCGCCGCGATCGTCGGTGCGCTGAATCTCTCGGAGATCGTGGTGAGCGGCCCGGAGGAGTTGCTCGCCGGCGTGCTCCTCGACGCGGCGATCGAGACCGTGCGGGCGCGCACGATGACCGAGTTCCACGGCGGCGTCCAGATCCGGATGAGCGAGCAGGGCGCCGACATCGTCCTGCGGGGCACCGCGGTGATGGTGCTCTCCGGCCTCCTCGGCGTCTCCTGACCCTCGGACGACGCGCGCGTCGCACATTTCCTCGGCGGACTCGGCGAAAAACCGCACCGCTTCCCGGTGTTTCCACTACCGGGCACGTATGGTGCAAGTGTGTGGCGGCTAGAGAAGAGACGGGATGACGGCGACGTGACGTCCGGAGTCGAACGGGAAGCAGCGGAGGCGCAACTCCGCGAGGGTCCCGTGGCGGCATCGGCAGGCGTGGTCGACACGGCGCTGCACGCCTGGCGTCAGCAGCTCAGCACGGTCGGCGGCCCCTCGCCGCTGCTCCACTTCGTGGACGCCCCGACGACCCGGGTGGAGCTCAGCTCGACGCATCCCGGTGGTCTGCCGCAGTTCATCTCGGGCAAGTCGACGCTGCTGTCGAACCTCATCCGCGACGAGATCGCGCTCCGCGGAGCGAAGCGCGCCGCCGATCGCATCACGACGAAGGGCATCGAGCTCTCCACCGTCCGCGGCATCGACGCCGTCCACCTCGCCGTCGGTCTCGCCCAGTGGACGCATCAGGGCGAGGACTTCAGCGCGCCGGTCCTGCTCCGACCGCTGGCCATCCGCCGGTACGGTCGCGACTTCGAGGTCAAGCTGCGCGGTGCCACCACCGCGAACCCGGAGCTCGTCCGCGCCCTCCGCGAGCAGTTCGGCATCGTCCTCGATCCGGACGAGTTCGTCGCACTGAGTGAATCGGGTGGCGTGTTCAAGCCGCAGCCCGTCATCGACCGCCTCCGCTCGCTCGCCGCCGGGCTCGAATGGTTCACCGTGCAGCCGCGTCTGCTCGTCTCCTCGTTCGCCGCCGTCGGTCACTCGCTGCTCGACGACGCCGCCAAGCTCGACCACCCGATCCTCGACGCCGTCGCCGGCGACGAGGGGGCCATCGGCCTCGTGCGCAGCAGCTTCACGCCCGTCGACGCGCCGGGCCAGGACGACCGCCCGCCGTCGACCGACACCCTCCTGCTCGACGCGGACGTCGAGCAGGAGAACGTCATCGCCCAGATCGGCGCCGGCAACTCGCTCGTCGTCACGACGCTGCCGGGCACCGGCGGGACGCAGACCATCGTGAACGCCATCGGCGTGCTCGCTTCGCAGCACAAGCGCGTCCTCGTCGTCAGCCCCCGTCGCTCCACGCTGGAGGGCATCCGCCACCGCCTGACCAAGGTCGGTCTGCCGGGCCTGTGCGCGTCGCCGTCGACCCTCCGTCGCGACCTCATCCAGGCGATCACGCGCAACGAGCGGGCGATCCCGCCGCAGGTCGGCGAGGTCGACGACGCGCTCGTCCGGCTGCGTCGGGTCCTCATCGACTACCGCACCTCGCTGCAGGCGAAGGACCCCGATCTGCGGGTCTCGGTCATCGACGCACTCGAAGCGCTCTCGAAGCTCTCCAAGCTGCCGCACCCTCCGGGAACCCTGGTCCGACTCGACCGCCAGACGCTCGTCGGACTCGCAGCGGGCCGCTCCCGCGCGGCGGAGGCGCTCGAAGGCGCGGCCGCCCTCGGTGAGTTCCGCTACGGACCGGGCGACTCGCCCTGGTACGGCGCGTCGTTCGACACGACTGCGGAAGCCCAGGAGACCCACGATCTCGCCAAGCGCCTGCACCGCAAGGACCTGCCGCAGTTGCTGGAGCGTGCGTACGGCCTCATCGGGCAGACGCAGATGCGGCCGTTCGAGTCCATCGACGAGCTGGGTATCTACCTGCGACTCCTCGCGGACATCCGTGAGACGCTCGACCGCTTCCAGCCGGACGTCTTCGACCGGTCGCTCGCCGACCTCATCGTCGCCACGAGCCCGCGGAAGGACTCCGCCGCGATGTCGTCGGCGAGCCGCCGGCGACTCAAGGCCCTGGCCAAGGAGTACCTGCGGCCCGGCGCACACGTGCCCGACATGAACGCCGCACTCCGTCGGATCCAGCAGCAGCGCACCCTGTGGCAGCGCTATGTGACGACCGGTGCGCCGCCCGAGGTGCCGCTCGGCATCGCGGACGTCGAGCAGGCGTACCAGACGGTCGCCGCGAAGCTCGAGCTGGTCGACCAGCCGCTCGGCATCGCCGACACCCCGGACCGCCTCGGCCGCCTCGCGATCCCGAGTCTCGTCCGCACGATCTCCGAGCTCGCTGCCGAGTCGGAGGTCCTCCACAACCTCCAGGAGCGCACCGCGATCCTCGCCGGCCTGCGCGAGCAGGGCCTCGGTGAACTCATCGTCGACCTGTCCCAGCGGCACGTGCCGCGGACGCGCCTCGCCGACGAGCTCGAACTCGCCTGGTGGCAGTCGATGCTCGAACTCGTGCTCACCGAGGACCGCGGTCTGCTCGGCGCGAACACGAGCGTCGTCGAGCGCCTCGAGTCCGACTTCCGGCTGGTGGACGAGGCGCATGCGTCCGCGTCCGGGCAGCTCCTCGCCTCGCTGCTGGCCGACACCTGGAAGATCGGTCTCGTCGACCACGCCACCGAAGGTATGGCGCTCCGCTCGCTCCTCAAGCGCGATCGACCGCTCCGAGCGGCCGAGCTCGAGCAGGCGGCTCCGACGCTGTCCCGCGTCCTCGCGCCGGTCTGGCTCGTCTCGCCGTACGAGGTGCCCCGCATCCCCGAGAGCGCGTCCTTCGACGCCGTCTTCCTCGTCGACGCGGGGGCGACGCTCCTCGCGGAGAACGTGGACGCCATCCGTCGTGCGCGTCAGGTCGTCGCCTTCGGTGACCCCGTGACGCAGAGTCCTTCGCCCTTCGAGATCCGTCTGACGGATCAGGAGGCGACGCCCGAGCAGCACGCCGACATCGCCGAGCTGCACCGTGAGTCCGCGCTCGAACAGCTGAGCTCGGTCCTGCCGACCCTCATGCTGACGCGCTCCTACCGCGCGGGAGGCGAGGACCTCGCGGAACTCGTCAACGAGCGGTTCTACGGCGGCCAGATCGACTCCCTGCCGTGGGCGGGTTCGTTCCTCGGCCACGGCAGCCTGAGCCTCGACTACGTGCCCGGCGGGCTCGGCATGCCCGACCCGGTCACCGGAGCGGTGGAGAGTGTCGACGTCGAGGTCGAACGGGTCGTGGAACTCGTCCTCGAGCACGCCTCGAACCGCCCGAAGGAATCCCTGATGGTCGTGACCGCGAGCGACAAGCACGCGGTCCGGGTCCAGCAGGCGGTCCTCGCAGCGTTCTCCCGTCGTGCCGACCTCTCCGACTTCCTCCTGCGCGAGCGGGCTGAACCGTTCACCGTCCTGACACTCGAGCAGTCCGTGGCCGAGAGCCGCGACCGCGTCATCTTCTCGATCGGGTACGGTCTGACGCCGCACGGACGGGTCCTGTCCGATTTCGGCGCACTGGGTCAGCCCGGCGGCGACCGGCTGCTAGCAGTCGGCATGACGCGCGCGCGGCGGTCCATGGTGATCGTCTCCTGCGTCCGCCCCGAGGACCTCGACCAGAACCGGATCCAGCACGGCATCCTCGCGCTCGCACGCATCCTCACGGACACGTCACGCCGCGCCTCCGAGGATCAGGCGACGCACGAGGCCGAGCCGATGCTCGTCGACCTCGCGACGCGCCTCGAGACACTCGGGATGCGGGTCGACATGGGCTACCGCGGCAAGCTCGCCCTGGTCGCCTCGTGGGGTGGCCGAGCCGTGGTCGTCGAGTGCGACGAGGAGCTGGGTGACGCGAGCCTCCGGGAGTCGCTGCGGCTCCGCCCCGACGTCCTGCGCCGTCTCGGCTGGCACTACGTCCGCGTGCACAGCTTCGACCTCTTCGCCGACGCCGAGGCGGTCGCGCAGCGCGTGGCCGGTGTGCTCGGGCTCAACACGACCGAGCACCTCGACACCGCGCCGATCGCCGTGCAGGTCCCACGCCACTGATGGTCGGACACTGATCATGCAGGACGATCAGGAGCCTCGGATCGTCCGTCCCCGAGGATCGAGGCGGGCGATCCGCCCCGGTGCTCCCGGGACGGATCCCGCGCCGCAGCTGCCGGCCGATCCCGTCAAGGCTGCGGAGGACACCGACGCCGCTTGGGGCGGAGCCGCCAAACCCGCTGGCGGCGGTGGCAACGACGACGAGCTGCAACGCAACGTCCCGCCCCACTGGTGAGCGGGACGGGACGTCGGTGCTGCTCGACGAGTCGGACTAGCGGCCGTCGGTCGTGTCGTCGCGAGCGGGCGGCAGCGGAGCGCTCGTGCCCGTCTTCAGCACGTCGCGGATCTCGGTGAGCAGCGACAGCTCGCTCGGTGCTGCCGGCTCATCAGCGATCGTCGGCTTCGTCGTGACGCGCTTGAAGTGGTTCATCGGCAGCACGATGACGAAGTAGACGACGGCGGCGACCAACAGGAACTGGATGGTCGCGCCGATGAACGCGCCGAAGTGGATGACGGCAGGGTCGCCGTCGACCGTCGGGATGGAGACGTTGAACGCGTCGTTCAAGCTCTCCGCGCGGAAGAGCGCCCCGAGCAGCGGGTTGAAGATGTTCTCGACGAGCGAGTTGACGATGGCGGTGAACGCGGCCCCGATCACGACGGCCACTGCCAGGTCGATCACGTTGCCGCGGAGGATGAACTCCTTGAAGCCTTTGAGCATGGGGTCTCCCTGAGGATCGGGGATGGACAGGACCCTGGCTACGCTACCGGCTCAGGACGCGGCGCTCCCGGCGGAGGCCGGTGTGGCGCTGGAGCCGGAGCTGGAGGAGCCGCCCGAAGAGGAGGAACCGCCCGTGGTGTCCGAGGAGGACGAGCTCGACGACCCCTCCGAGGACTTCGAGGAGGCCGGGATGGAGCTCGAGCCCTTGCCTGCACCGGCGCGGGAGTCCGTGCGGTAGAAGCCGGAGCCGTTGAACGTGACACCGACCGCGCTGAACAGCTTGCGCAGCTTGCCGGAGCACGCCGGGCACTCGGTGAGGGAATCGTCGGTGAAGGACTGCTGGACGTCGAAGGCGTTGCCGCACTCGGTGCAGCGGTAGGCGTAGGTGGGCACGGGGTCTCCTGGGATGTGGTGGGTCGGCGCGCTCAGCGGCGCGGTCTGACCTGGTCGAAATCGAGGATGCGGCTCGGGGTCACGGCACCGCCGACGGGTTCGTCGTGGATCTCGCTCGGGACCTCGTCGAGGATCTCGGTGTCGTACAGCACGGCGTAGACGGGAGGGCAGCGCTCCATCGAGCCGAGCGTCTTGTCGAAGTACCCGCGCCCCCACCCCATGCGCATGCCGTGGGCGTCGACGGCGGCCGCGGGGACGAGGATGAGGTCGACGTCGTTGATCGCGATGGGACCGAGGGTGGTACCCACGACCTCGGGGGTGCCGGCGAAGCCCACCGTCTCGATGCCCTCTTCGCCGATCGTCCAGTCGAGGAGCCCGTCGGTGCGGGTGATGGGGAACAGGATGCGGATGCCCGCCTCCTGCGCCCATTGCAGGAAGGGCCTGGTGTCGGGCTCACTCGGGGAGGAGAGGTAGCAGGCGATCGAGCTCGCGCCGAATCGGGAGACCAGGGCTCGGAGGTTGTCCGTGAGGCCGGTGGTCGACCGTTCCTTCTCGAGGGAGGTGAGCAGCTCCCGCCGCTCACGGAGCTCGGCGCGCAGCGCTCGTTTCTCGTGTTCGGCGGGGCTCGTCATGCGACCCATTCTAAACGGCTCGTCGTCGCGCCCGGCTCGTTGCCCGTCGTCCTACCCGACATCCGCCGCCTCGTCCAGGGGTTCGGGGGATTTCACCCTCGATCGAGGGGGTATTCGGGTACTTCACCGACTCCACACGATAGGTTTTTCCTCATGACCACTCGTGTTACCAAAGCAGTCATCCCCGCAGCAGGTCTCGGCACCCGGTTCCTTCCGGCGACGAAGGCTCTGCCGAAGGAGATGCTCCCCGTCGTCGACAAGCCGGCCATCCAGTACGTCGTCGAGGAGGCCGTCAGCGCCGGGCTCGCCGATGTGCTCATGATCATCGGCCGCAACAAGAACGCACTTGCGAACCACTTCGACCGCGTGACCGAGCTCGAGCTCAACCTCGCGAAGAAGGGTGACACCCAGCGCCTCGAGAAGGTCAACGAGTCGAATGAGCTCGCCGACATCCACTTCCTGCGCCAGGGAGACCCGAAGGGCCTCGGCCACGCCGTCCTCCGGGCCAAGCGCCACGTCGGCGACGAGCCCTTCGCCGTGCTCCTCGGCGACGACCTGATCGACGCCCGCGACGTCCTCCTCGAGCGCATGCTCGAGGAGCAGGACAAGCGGAACGCGACGATCATCGCCCTCATGGAGGTCGACCCCGACTCGATCCACATGTACGGTGCGGCAGCCGTCGAGGCGACCGACGACTCCGACGTCGTGCGGGTGACCGGCCTCGTCGAGAAGCCTGCGAAGGAGGACGCCCCGTCCAACCTCGCCATCATCGGTCGCTACGTGCTGAAGCCCGAGGTGTTCGAGATCCTCGAGCGCACCGAGCCGGGCAAGGGCGGCGAGATCCAGCTGACCGACGCGCTCCAGGAGATGGCCGCCGACGTCGAAGGCACGGGCGGCGTCTACGGCGTCATCTTCCGTGGCCGTCGCTACGACACGGGCGACCGCCTCGACTACATCAAGGCGATCGTGCAGCTCGCGGTCGACCGCGAGGACCTCGGTCCCGAGCTGCGTCCGTGGCTCAAGGACTTCGCCGGGGACCTCGACTGACTCCAGCCGACGACACACGCCGCGCCCCGGGTCCGCGACAGCGGATCTCGGGGCGCGATGCTGTCGACGACGTGGTGTCGGTGCATCGGTGAGCGCTCCACTAGGCTCACCACAGAACGCGAGAGGGGTGGCACGGTGGCGCAGGTCGTACCCGTTCTGAGCAGTGGGCGAGTGAGCATCCGGCCGATCAAGGTCCGTGACGCGAGGCCGCTCGAGCGCGAGCTCGCGGAGAACCGAGCCTGGTTGCGCCGCTGGGAGGCGACGAGTCCCTACGGCCCGGTCCCGGCCGACAGCCGTGCGGCGATCCGGTCGCTGCAGAACCACGCGCGCTCGGGCGCGGGCCTTCCGTTCGTCATCGAGGTCGACGGGGAGTTCGCCGGCCAGCTCAACGTCTCCGGCATCACGTACGGATCGCTGGCCTCGGCGTCGATCGGCTACTGGGTCTCCCAGCGGTTCGCGGGTCTCGGTGCCACACCGATCGCGACCGCTCTGGCCACCGACCACTGCTTCACCGCCCTGCAGCTCCACCGGTTGGAGATCTGCATCCGGCCCGAGAACGCTCCGAGCCTGCGGGTCGTCGAGAAGCTCGGGTTCCGGTACGAGGGTCTGCGCCGCCGCTTCATCCACATCGACGGCGACTGGCGCGACCACTTCTGTTTCGGCCTCGTCCGCGAAGAGGTCCCGGGCGGCGTCCTCAACCGGTGGTTGGACGGCCAGGTCCCGAAGGACGCGTGTGTGATCCCCGAGGCCGACCGTCTCGCGGCCGCGGCGCCGTTCCCCACCCGCTGAGCAGGTAGCCGTTTTCGCCCTCCATCCGGGGACACACCCAGCTGTTGATCGGTCTCAGGTCATCGACCCGCTACGGTCAGGGACATGGACGGCGGATTCCTGAGCGGTGGGGTGATCATTCTGGTCGCAGCGATGCTGTGGCTGGTGTACCTGGTGCCGTCGTGGGTGCGTGACAGTCAGTTCTCGGCCAGCGAGCGCAACGCGATCCGGCTGCAGCAGACGCTCCGTGTGCTCGCCGAAACGGCCGAGGTTCCGGAGGCGGTCCGGCTCGAGGCGACGTCGCGTGAGGTCGCCGCGCAGCGCAAGCTCCTCAAGCAGCTCGAGGCCAGGACGAAGGCGACGGCCGAGGCGGCGGCCCGCGTCGAACTCGCCGAAGCCGATCGGATCCGTCGCGAGGAGGAGGCCAAGGCCGTGCAGGCCGAAGCCGCCGCCCGTGCCGCGGAGGATGCTCGTCGCGCCGCCGCTGCCGCAGCCCGTGCCGTCCAGCGCAACGCCCGAGCGGCGAAGCTCGCGCGGAGCCGTCGTCGGTCGCGGTTGCTCGCGACCACCGTGTTGGTCGCCTCCATCATCGGGTTCTGCTCCGGCGTGACCGCGTTCATCGCAGGTGGCGGTCTCGTCCTCGGTATCTCGTCCACGGTCGTCGGGATGCTCGCGCTCTCTGCGCTCTCCCGGATGTCGCGCATCGCCCACCGTGCCGTCGCACCGGTACCGGCGGTCGCTGTCACGACCAGGCGTGTCGAGTCGGCGCTCTTCGAGTACAACGAGCCCGTCAAGGCGGCGTCGCAGGCGCAGACCTGGACCCCGACGTCCATCCCGAAGCCGCTCCACCTCTCCGAGGGCTCGTCGGCTGCCGCCGAGCTGGCGAAGGCCGACGCCTACGACCGCCTGCGTCAGGCGGCCATGCAGGAGGCCATCGCGTCCCGCGCCGAGCGTCTCGCGCCGGTCGTACCGACGATCGTCCGACGTCCGGAGCCCGTCGCCGCTCCGCAGCCCGAGCGCGTCGAACCGCAGTCGGCCCCGAGTCGTTTCGCCTCGATGGGCGTCATCGACGAGGGCGAGATCGCCGCCGGCGGATCCACCCTGTTGCAGCGTCGCCGCGCCGCGGGCTGAGTCCCGACCGCGCCCGTCCGGTCGTTCATGAACCGGTCACCGGCGACGGATAGACTCGTCGAGGGGGTTCGTCGCTCGGTTCTCGTCGGCGCCCTGGAACGCGAAAGGTGACCATGGGCGTGTGGCGGAAGAGCCGGCGGAAGCCGATGAAGCCCTACGTCGCGCCCCCTGAGGTGGCTCCGCCGCCGGTCGAGCACGCGGTCGAGGAAGGCCTCCTCATCGCGCGGTCCTGGACCGTGGTCGAGGTCACGAACTGGATCATCGAGCGAGCACTCCGCGACGGCGCGTCCTACGACGCCGAGGCGACGCAGGCGGCTGTCCGGCGCGAGCTGGGGCGCATGGCGGACGAGCAGGAGGAGTACGCGGACCTCGCACGGGAGGCGCGCCAGACGGCCTTCCAGCGTCGGGGGAGTGCACGTCACCAGCACGACTACCGCGCGGGCGACCTGAGCGCCCTGTCCCGTCGCCGCGAGGTGTACTCGGGCCTCGCCGCCGAACTCCGTCGGGTGAGCAAGGACGAGGAGTTCGTCGCGGCGATCGCGGAATCCGCTCGTGAGCGTGCGTGGGGCGACCTGGAGCGCGCCATCCAGGCGAAGCTCGACCGGGTCCTCGACGAGCCGGTCGTCGACGAGCACTATCGGCGTGCCCGGAGCCAGCGGCTCCGCTGGTTCCGCGATCTCGACCTCGCTGCCCTCATCGCCGCAAACCCGAAGGACGGTGGCATGCCGGTCGACGACGGCCCGAACCCCTACGAGGACTAGCGCGGCCGGTTCGAAACGGGTCGTCGGTTCTGCTAGCCTGGACGAGTAGTTGGGCCCATGGCGCAGTCCGGTAGCGCACCTCGTTCGCATCGAGGGGGTCAGGGGTTCGAATCCCCTTGGGTCCACCAGCTGCAACGACAACCCCGCACCTCACAGTGCGGGGTTGTCGTGTTTCCGGGTGTCGGTAGCGTCCTGTGCCGTTTCGGCTGCGCTCCGCGTCCTGTACGGTCGGGAGCACGGCGCCGCTTCGGTTCCCGTGAACGGGACGAGCAGTCATGCCAGCACCATCCGAACCGACCGTGCAGCACGATGCCGTCCTCGGGGTGATCGGCACTTCGCTGAAGCCCGACGAACGACGCGTGCCGATCCACCCGGCGCACTTCGAGCGCATCCCGGAGGAGTTCCGGTCTCGGATCGTCGTGGAGCACGGCTACGGTGCCCGGTTCGGTGTCTCCGACGAGGAGATCGCGCCCTCCGTCCGCTCGTTCGCGACACGCGCCGAGGTCATCGCGCAGGCCGACGTCGTCCTCCTGCCGAAACCGCAGCTCGAGGATGTCCAGGAGCTCCGCGACGGGCAGACACTCTGGGGCTGGCCGCACTGCGTCCAGGACACCGCGCTGACGCAGCTCGCGATCGACAAACGGCTCACGCTGATCGCCTTCGAGGCGATGAACCACTGGGCCGCCGACGGCAGCTTCGGCTTGCACGTCTTCCACAAGAACAACGAACTCGCCGGCTACAGCTCGGTGATCCACGCGTTGGAACTCTGTGGCTCCACCGGCAGCTACGGCCGTCGCCTGACCGCTGTGGTCATCGGCTTCGGCGCGACCGCCCGAGGTGCGGTGACCGCGCTCAACGCCCACGGGATCCACGACGTGCGCGTGCTCACCAACCGCCGGGTCGCGGCGGTCGCGGCGCCCATCCACTCCGCCCGCATGATCCAGTTCGACCACGACGACGGCCCGTACCTGAGCGAGGTCATCACCGACGAGGGTCGCGTGCCACTCGCGCCCTTCCTGGCGGAGAGCGACATCGTCGTCAACTGCACGCTGCAGGACCCGAACGCACCACTGCTCTATCTCCGTGAGGACGACCTCGGCGCGTTCCGGCCCGGGAGCCTCATCGTGGACGTCTCCTGCGACGAGGGGATGGCGTTCGAATGGGCGCGTACCACCGGGTTCGACGACCCGATGTTCACCGTCGGGCCCGGGGAGATCAACTACTACGCGGTCGACCACAGCCCCTCGCTGCTGTGGAACTCGTCCAGCTGGGAGAACAGTGAGGCGTTGCTGCCGTTCCTGCCCACCGTCCTGGCCGGCCCGGCCGCCTGGGTCGACAGCCTGACCGTCCAGCGGGCTGTCGAGATCCAGGACGGCGTCATCCGCAACCCTGCGATCACCGAGTTCCAGCACCGGTCGGCGGAGTACCCGCACGAGGTCCTCCCGGGCTGATCGGTTCTCGGCCGACCGTTCAAGCAGCGGGCCGCGGCGGGCCTCTCGGTGAACCACTGACGGAGGCACCGCGCCCGGGAGGCCTCTCGTGGGCACTTCGACAGGCTCAGTGACCGGGGGTGGTCCGCCCGGAACCCTCCGGTCCTCGAGCAATCGTTCCCCGGTCACTGAGTGACCCCTTCCGGTCCCTGAGCCTGTCGAAGGGCCCACGGAGGACTCCACGAATCCGGCGCCCGTTCTCCGGTCCCTGAGCCTGTCGAAGGGCCCACGGAGGACTCCACGAATCCGGCACCCGTTCTCCGATCCCTGAGCCTGTCGAAGGGCACACGAACAACTTCCACAGTCACCCTCACTCGGCATCTGGAATGTCAGTGGTCCATGGTGGACTTGTCCCATGACCGAGACCCCCCCTCACCGCGACCCGCGTCGGCGACGAGTACGCCGCGCAGCTCGCGGAGTTCTCGGACCATTACGCGGACATCCAGCGGCGTCGCGCCAACCTGGACGCGGAAGAGGCCCGGCTCCTCGCCCGCTCAGCGGCCTACGCGGACGCCTACGCCGACTCGGTCATCCCGACGGCCTTCCCTCCGGCCGAGCGCCTGGCGCTCTCGCGCCGCTCCACCTGCGCGGCCCTCGCGATGGCGACCCGCACCCCTGAGCGGACCGTGCAGCGTGCGACGAACGACGCCGAGCGCCTGGTGAACGAAGCGCCGGCCGTGCTTGCCTCCCTTGAAGCGGGCCGTATCTCGGTCCGTCACGCGCAGACGATCATCGACCAACTCAGTGATGTCCCGATCGAAGGGCGGGCGGTGTTCCTCTCGGAAGTCTTACCGGTCGCGGAGGAGTCCACGAACGCGAACCTCCGCAGGCGCGCCCGCGTCCTGCGCGAGCGTCTGCACCCCGAGTCGATCACCGCCCGAACGATCCGCTCCGAGGCCGACCGCCGCGTCGAGTTCGAACCCGCAGCGGACGGCATGGCCTGGGTGCACCTGTTCACCACGGCGCCGATCGCGCAGGGGATCATCGAGCGGGTCGAGGCAGCCGCCGCTGAATCGCGCAATGTCGGCGACACCCGCACCTGCGCCCAGCTGCAAGCGGATGCCCTTGCGGCGCTCGCACTCACCGGTGTGACCCCGGACGACGTGATGTCGAGCCCGGTGCTGCCGCACCCGATCGAGGTCCAGGAACACATCAAGCCAACCGTGCAGATCACCGTCCCCGCGCTGACCATGGCCGGAGTATCCTACGCACCCGGCATGCTCGATGGCTATGGGCCCATCGACCCCGCGACCGCAGCACGCATCGCGGTGAACGCGCCCAGCTTCACCCGGATCCTCGTCCAGCCCGAAACTGGTGCGATCCTCTCCTTGGGTCGCAACCAGTACCGCGTTCCGGCTGATCTGCAGCGCGCGGTGCGGTTGCGGGACGGCACCTGTCGGGCACCGGGCTGCGGCAGACGCGCCCGGGCCTGTGACCTCGACCATTCCGTCGCCTGGGAAGACGGAGGCACCACAGATGTCGACAATCTCGCCTGCCTGTGTCGACATCACCACCGCATGAAGCACCTCCCCGGGTGAAACCTCCAACACGCACCCGGCGGTGTCCTCGAGTGGACGACACCTGAAGGCAAGCAGTACCGGACGGAACCAGACCCCGCACCGTTCTGACCCCCGCCGGTCCCTGAGCTGCGCCGCACTTCGACAGGCTCAGTGACCGGGAGAGGTGTGCTTGGCGTGGTGAGGCGTCGTCGTGGGCACTTCGACCGACTCAGTGACCGGGGAGGACGGGCTCAGCGACCGGGAGAGGTGCACTTCGACAGGTTCGGCGACCGTGTGTGGGTGAGTCCGGAAGGCTCTGGTCCCTGAGCTTGTCGAAGGGCAGCCGGGTCGCGCAGACTCAGCGACCGGGCGAGGCGTGCCTGGGTGTTCCGGCCCCTGAGCCTGTCGAAGGGCGCTCGGGCGTGGCACTCCCGGGTGGGTGCACGGCCTGAGAGGTTCGTGGCAGGCCGCGCAAGCGGTCGAGCCCGGCTTGCACCCGCCCCTACGCTGGACGCTTGCGCCGTACGGCATCGGTCGGCGGAGGAACACATGGTGCACGACCGACTCGAGGAGGCATGGATGTTCGTTTGGCAGAGCTGGTGGGGTGTCGCCGCAGCGGCCGGGATAGCGCTGATCGCAGCGCTCGTCGTCATCGTGATCGTGTCGGTCTCCTTCCGGATGGCGGCGCGACGGAGCGAGTGGCCGGGAGCGCTCGCCGGGAGTGCCCGTCACCCCTTCCGAGCGCTCGTGATCCTCGTGGCGGTATGGCTGGCGGTGGCGGCGACGCTCCCCGATGAGAACACTCGCGGGTTCGTCGACCAGACCTTCCGGATCGCGGTCATCGCCGCGGCCACATGGCTGGTCGCCGCGCTGCTCGCCTTCGTCATCGGGCTCGGCCAGGCCCGGTACCGCATCGACGTCCCGAACAACAAGGTCGCCCGCCGCATGCAGACGCAGCTCGCGCTCGTCCGTCGGTTGGCGATCGCGGTCGTCGTCATCGTCGGTGTCGCGTCGATCCTCCTGACGTTCCCCGGCGTCCAGGGCGTCGGGGCGAGCGTGCTGGCCTCCGCCGGTGTCGTGAGCATCGTCGCCGGCCTCGCGGCGCAGTCCGTACTCGGGAACGTGTTCGCCGGGATCCAGCTCGCCTTCAGCGACGCGATCCGGGTCGACGACGTCGTCATCGTCGAAGGGGAGTGGGGCCGGATCGAGGAGATCACCCTCACCTACGTCGTCGTCGGCATCTGGGACGACCGCCGCATGGTGCTCCCCTCCACCTACTTCACCTCCACGCCCTTCCAGAACTGGACGCGGAACACGAGCGAGCTGCTCGGGTCGGTCGAGTTCGACCTCGACTGGTGGGTGAGCCCCGCGGTCATGCGGACCGAGCTGGAGCGCATCCTCGACCGCACCGACCTCTGGGACGGCCGGGCGCAGGTGCTGCAGGTCACGGACGCCGTCGGCGGCTACGTGCGCATCCGCATCCTCGTCACCGCGGTGGACGCACCGACCCTCTTCGACCTCCGATGCCTCGTACGCGAGCAGATGGTCGAGTGGATCCTCGCGCAGAACCCGTCGGCGATCCCGCGCAACCGGGTGCAGATGGTCGAGCAGGAGCCTCGTCCGGAACCGAAGCGCGGCGGTCCGGTGACCGAGCCGGTCGGGCTGTTCAGCGGCAGTGCCGAGGCCGAACAGCGCGCGAGCCTCTTCACGTCGTCGATCACCCTGCCCGACCTGGACGACGAACCCGAACGCTGACCGTCGCGCGGCCGGACGCGTGTGCACCGAATCGTTGTCGTTCCGGCGATCCTGTATGCGCTTCCCATCGCTACCATCAAGGGAACCTCGCCGGGTGACCTGCCGGCGGGCCGTCGGCGCTGCTGCCGACGTGAACGGACGGCGCCGGCCCGAACCCCGGCGACGGCATGCGAAGGAGACCGCGCGTGAACGACGACACCCTCTTCCTCACCGATGAGGACACCGCCGTCCCCGGCGAACGCCCGGAGCAGCGTCTCGAACGACGCTCCGCGTCCGTCCTCAAGCACCGACTCCTCGAGCAGGAACGCAAGCAGTTCGAGGAGTCCCTCGCCTCGGCGAAGGCGGACGGCGCCCTCGAACGCGCAGCGGCCCTCATCGTCTCCGCTCGGCGACGCTTCCTCATCGGGGCGTCGAAGTCGTTCACCTACGCGTCCCTCCTCGCCGCAGACCTCAGCTACGGCCTCGCGAACGTCACACTCATCGACGGGACCATCGTGCGTCCCCTCGACGTCCTCAGCGACGTGCGGACAAGCGACGTCATGATCGCCGTGTCGCTGCAGCGGTACCGGAAGTACACGATCGACTCCGTCGTCCCGTTCGCCGAGGCGGGAGGCAGCCTCGTGCTCATCACCGACGCCCCGGACGCCCCGTTGACCCCGTACGCCGACGAGACGATCGTCCTCGGCCGTGCCGAGGACGGACACCCGAGTTCCTCGATCGGGATCGCGCTCACCCTGCACGTCCTCGCCACGCTCACGACGGCCAGCGCCAAGGGCGCCGGGCGACGGGCGGTGGAGCGGGAGCGCCTCGCCGAGACGCTCGGGGTCTACGTCTCCGACGAGGGCTGAGCGCGGACCGGGCTCAGCTGCCCGAACCCTTCCCCTCGCGCACGATCGACAAGGGTTCCGTGATGTCCTCGAGGGACTTCCGCGCGGCGTCGACCCCGAAGATGAGGGCGACCAACCCGCCGAGGATCATCACGCCGGCGCCGACGAAGTATCCGACGGTGAGCGGCCCACGGTCGGTGCCGTCGCCGATCAGGATCCCGTACAGCAGGGGCGCGACCGAACCCGCGATCTGTCCGATCGCGAAGAAATAGCCGATCACCTGGCTGCGGAGCTCGAGCGGGAAGATCTCGCTCACGGTCAGGTAGGCGCTGGACGCGCCGGCGGAGGCGAAGAAGAACGAGACGCACCAGAAGATCGTCTGCGTCGTCGCGTCGAGCGCACCGGCGTTGAAGAGCACCGCAGACACGGCCAGGACCGCCCCCGAGACGCCGTAGGTGAGGAAGATCATCTGGCGACGACCCCAGGTGTCGAACAGCCTGCCGAGGAGGAGTGGGCCGAGCAGGTTGCCGATCGCGAAGGGGAAGAAGTAGTACTGCGTCGACGAGGGGCTCGTGCCGTAGAAGTTCTGCAGCACGAGCGCGTAGGTGAAGAAGATCGCGTTGTACAGGAACGACTGCGTGATCATCATCGCGAGGCCGACGAAGGTGCGCTTCGGGTACTTCGAGAAGAGGACGCCGAAGATGGTCCGGATCGGGATGTGGCCCTGGGCCTGCACCGTGAGCGCCTTCGACTCGTCGACCGGCTCGATCGTCCCGCCCTGTTTGCGGACGGTCGCCTCGATGTCGTCGACCGTTGCCTCCGCCTCCTGTTCCCGACCGTGCGTCATGAGCCAGCGCGGACTCTCGGGGATGTGGCGTCGCAGGAAGATGATGGCGAGGCCGAGGACCGGCCCGATGAAGAACCCGATACGCCAGCCGACGTCCTCCGCGAAGTAGTCGGTGTTCAGCAGGAAGAGGTTCGCGGCCGATCCGAGGGCGGCGCCGCCCCAGTAGGTGCCGTTGATGGCGATGTCGACGTGCCCGCGGTACTTCGACGGGATGAGCTCGTCGATGGCCGAGTTGATCGCCGCGTACTCGCCGCCGATGCCCATGCCGGCGAAGAACCGGAAGATGGCGAGGAACCAGAACGTGGGGGACAGGCCGGCGATGCCACTCGCGACGAGGTAGATCGCGAGGGTCAGGATGAAGAGCTTCTTGCGGCCGAGGCGGTCCGCCATGCGGCCGAAGACGAGGGCTCCCGTCACCTGGCCGAGCAGGTAGATCGTCCCGAGGAGGCCGACCTCCGCCGCCGACAGCCCCAGCGACTTCTGGAATCCGGCGGAGGCGACGATCTGGATCTCGAGGCCGTCGAGCACCCACGAGAAGCCGAGACCGACGACGATCATCCAGTGGAACCGGGTCCACGGCAGTCGGTCCATCCTGGCGGGGACGAGGCTCCGCACCGGGGCCGGTTGCCCGGAGGTCGACGTGTTCGACATGGAATGGCTCCTTCCACGGCCGTCCCGTCGACGGTCGATCCGGGAGATGACGCTACTCCCGCGGCGGGCATCGGACGTCGCTGATCGGTGCCCCTTGACTTCGTCCTGGCGGAGGAGCACCCTACGCCCGGCACCCCGTGCGATGGCGCCCCGTGGCGCGGAATGGTCGTACGCTCGAAGCGCGACGAGATCGCGGACGGCTGCCGAGGGCCGTCGAGGAGGAGGCGGCATGCACCTGGTCGAGGACAGCACCGAGACGGACATCACACGGGTCTTCCAGGACCGGATCAGCTCCGGCGTCGCCCCGGGATCGTACGTCGCCGTGTTCGACCGCGAGCGGGTCCGGTTCGAGCAGGGGTTCGGCGGAGTCACCGTGGGCGGTCCGGTGCCCGACGCCGACACGCTGTTCCGCATCGCCTCCTGCACGAAGAGCTTCACCGCCGCCGTGCTCCTCATCCTCCGCGACGCCGGCCGCCTCGATCTGGACGCGCCGGTGGACGGGTTCGTGCCGGAGTTCACGCCGGTGCTCCCTGACGGCATCGCCGTCCGGCCGACCGTACGGATGCTCCTGACGATGTCGGGTGGGCTCGGAACGGACGATCCGTGGGGTGACCGCCAGGAGTCGATCACCGTGGACGAGTTCCGGCGGCTGCTCGTGCGCGGCGTCCGATGCGTCACGACACCCGGGACGGCCTTCTCCTACTCGAACCTCGGCTACGCGTTGCTCGGGCAGGTCATCGAGCGTGTGACCGGTGGCTCCTACATCGACGCGGTGACCTCGCTCCTGCTGGAGCCGCTCGGGCTCGGCGCCGTGTTCGAGCGACCCGAGGGCGACGGGGCGGTCACGGCGACCGGTCATCGTGTCCGCCGCGAACGGGCCGTCGATGAGGACGGCCGATTCGTCGAGGTCCCGTTCTCCGGGCCCGGGGTCTTCTCCTCGATCGGCGGGCTCTTCGCCTCGGCCTCCACCCTGATCGGATGGGTGCGCTGGCTCGACGGCGCCTGGACCGGGGACGAGACCGGACCGCTGTCGAGCGCCAGCCGCCGCGAGATGCAGCAACTGCACCGGCTGGCTCCGTCGCGGCCCACGCTCGACGGCGTGCCGCCGAGACTTGCGCTCGGCTACGGCTTCGGCCTCTTCGTCGAGGAGGACCCCGACCTCGGGACGCTCGTCTCGCACTCGGGCGGCTACCCCGGCTACAGCGCCCACATGCGGTGGCACCCGACATCGGGGTTCGGCGTCGTCGCCTTCGAGAACGCCGGCTACGCGGCCGTGGCGAAGCCCGCCGAACAGGCCTTGCGGCTGGCGATCGCGGGAGCCCAGGCCGCCGGCGAGCTGCTGGAACCGGCGATCCGCCCCTGGCCGGAGACCCTCGTGGCGTCCATGACCGCGACCGGGCTGCTGTCGCATTGGGACGACCGCGTCGCCGCGTCGCTGTTCGCCGAGAACGTCGCCCTCGACCGACCGCTGGACGAGCGACGCGAGGCGGTCGACGCCGCTGTCACCGCCGTCGGTGGCATCGCCGAGGTGGCTTCGGGACGTGCGACGCCGATCTGCGATTCGCCGGACCACCTGGTCTGGTTCGTCGAGGGGACGGAGGGCCGCCTCCGCCTGGAGGTCCGGATGACACCCGTGCTCCCGCTCCGGGTCCAGACTTTCACGGTGACGGTCGACGACCAGGGGGTGTGAACGCCGAACGCCGGCAGCTGAGGCTCAGCTACCGGCGTTCAGGTGGAACAGGGTGGTTCGGTTCAGCCGATCGAGTCGTCGTCACCGTTGCCGTTGCGGTTCGTCGGGGAGATGTCCTCCGTCGATTCGACGTACTCGTAGTCGGCCGTCGTCGGGCCGTCGTGGTCGCCGGTGTTCGTCGCTTCGCCGACGGGACGGTAGATGAGCTGGCCTTCGCCGTAGGGCAGGACGAGCTCGCCGTCCTGACCGTCTTCGAGCGGGATGATCTCGCTGTCGAGCGGGCCGCCGGTGAGTTTCGCAAGAGTCTGTGACATGTCGCCAGCCTAGCCCCGACGACTGTCAGAGTGCTGCGATGGTCCAGGACACCCGGTGTGGTGTATTGGGAGCCAGGACGACGAGGTCGGTCCCGGTCGAGAAGGCGTCGGGTGGGCAGGTCATCGGTTCGATGGCGAGCCCCAGTCGGTTGAGCTCCGCGACGGGCTGATCGGCCGTGTGCACCTGGACCCAGGGCAGACCGTCACCCCAGTGCACGGCGACGCCGCTGCCGGATGGCGTCGTCACGCGCACCGTGACCCGGCCGTCGACGTCGCGATCGAGCGTCGTGTACGCGTGATCGATGAAGGTGTCGCCGATGGTCCGGGGTGACCGGAAGTCGAAGTGCTCCGTCGCCTCCGTGTCGACCGGCTCCAGCGAGACCGGGATGAGCCGGTCCGGCGTGACGGTGAGCACCTCGGCGGCGGGCAGTTCGAGCGTCCAGTCGTCGACACGGCCCTCGCCCGCGACGAGGTACGGGTGCGGTCCGGTGCCGTAGGGTGCGTCGACGTCGCCGAGGTTCAGCGCCTCGACGTCGGTGCGGAGTCCGTCGTCGTCGAGCGTGTAGGTCGCGGTGACCTGGACGCGGAACGGATAGCCCTCCTGCGCCTCGATGACCACGCGGAACGCCGCTGACGCCGCGCTCGACGACACGAGGTCCCACTCCGACCAGGCGGCGAGCCCGTGGAGGGCGTGACCGCGAGCGGGTTCCGTGAGTGCGAGCTGGTGGTCGACGCCGGCGAAGGTGTACCGGCCGTCGACGACGCGGTTGGGCCACGGGGCGAGCATGGCGCCGCGGAACGCAGGACGGACATCCTCGGCGTCGAACGGGACCACGAGGTCTCGGCCGTCGTGCCGCAGGAACCGCAATGAGGCACCGACCGAGGCGATCGACGCGGTGTACGCACCGTGCTCGAGATCGACCCGTCGTCCCGAGATCGGACGTCGGTCGACGGAGGCGGACGGGGAGACGGCGCTGGTGGATTCGATCACGGCCCCATTCTGTCGCATCGACGCCGACCGACCCCGCCGACTGGCGGTGCGGGTCGGGCGGTGGGACGCGGCTCAGTCGAGCGAGCGGCCGCGCATGTCCGAGAGGAACAGTGCGGCGACCGCGGCGACGACGAAGAAGGCGGCGAACACGGAGAAGAGCAGGGCCTGTCCTGCGAGGAGGAGCACCGGAACCGACAGCGGGGCGATGATCGAGGCGATGCGGCCGATACCGGCGGCCCACCCGGCCCCGGTCGCACGGAGCGCCGTCGGATACAGCTCCGGGGTCGTCGCGTACAGGGCGCCCCAGGCGCCGAGGTTGCAGAAGGACAGACACATGCCGAACACGATGATCATCGGTTCGGTCGTCGCCGTGCCGAACAGGACCGCCGACACCGCGGAGCCCGCCAGGAAGGTCGCGAGGGTCTGCTTCCGGCCCCAGGCCTCGATCAACCACGCCGAGACGGCGTAGCCCGGGATCTGGGCGAGGGTGATGATCAGGGTGAAACCGAAGGACCGGACGAGGGAGAACCCGGAGTCGACGAGGATCGTCGGGATCCAGATGAACGCGCCGTAGTAGGAGAAGTTGACGCAGAACCACACGATCCAGAGCGAACCGGTGTCGCGGCGGTGCGTGGCCACCCACAGTCCACGGAGGCGCTCGCCGGCGGAGGGGCCGGTGCTGACAGGGGTGTCGGTGGTGGTCTCATCAGCGGTCTCCGGGTGGGCGACGCCGGCCGATGCCTCGAACTCGCGGACGACCGCTTCTGCCTCGCGGTGGCGCCCACGCGACTCGAGGAAGCGCACCGACTCCGGGAGACGCGTCCGCACGATGGCCGCGTAGACCGCGGGCAATGCACCGATGGCGAGCGCCCAGCGCCACCCGTCGTCGCTCGTCGGCACGACCAGGTAGCCGATGAGGGCGGCGGCGATCCACCCGACGGCCCAGAACGCCTCCAGGAACACGATGATCCGCCCGCGGATCCGTGGCGGGGCGAACTCGCTCATGAGGGTCGAGGCGACGGGCAGCTCGGCGCCGAGTCCGAGGCCGACGATGAACCGCAGCACGATGAGCACGCCGAGTCCCCAGGCCAGGGCCGACGCGCCCGTCGCGATGCCGAACACGAGGAGTGTGATCGCGAAGACGTGGCGTCGACCGACCCGGTCGGCGAGCAGACCGCCGAGCGTCGCACCGATGGCCATGCCGAGGAACCCGGCTGAGGCGATCCAGGAGAGCTCCGTGTTCCCGAGCTGCCACTGGACGGCGAGCTGGGCGAGCACGAAGGACACGAGTCCGACGTCCATGGCGTCGAGGGCCCAGCCGACGCCGGAACCGACGAGCAGTCGCCCGTGGGCCTTGGTGAACGGGAGCGCGTCGAGGCGCTCGCTGCGGGTGCGGGGTGTGGTGGGGGCGGTGGACACGTCACCATTCTGGTGCAGGATGTGCCCACCGGCGTCGGTCCGTCGCAGATAGGCTGACGGCACGAACTGCAGGCGTGCGGCCGGGCAGTTCACCCGCTCCGCCCGCCGTTCCGTCGAAAGGCCACTCCCGTGACCGATGCACCGCCTCCCGACCCCCAGCAGCCTGACGGACGCCCGCCGCAGTGGCCGACAGGTCAGCAGCCGCAGCAGCCGTATGGTCAGCAGCAGCAGCAGCCGTATGGCGGGCAACCACAGCAGCCGCCGTACCGGCAGGGACCGCAGCAGCAGAACCCGTACGGTCAGCAGCAGAACCCGTACCCGCAGAACCCGTATGGCGGGCAGCAGAACCCGTACCAGCAGAACCCCTATGGCCAGCAGCAGAACCCGTACGGCGGACAGCAGCAGCCACCGCAGCAGAACCCGTACCAGCAGCAGCCACCGCAGGGGCCGCCCGGGTTCGGCCAGCAGCCGCCGCCTCCGGGCGCCCCGAAGCGCAAGCGGACGGGGCTCATCATCGCCCTCGCCGTCGGTGTCCCGCTCGTGTTGGCGGCGATCATCACCGTCGTCGCCCTCGTCCTCTCGCAGGGTGGCGCACCTGTCGCGGATCCGAGCCCCACCCGCTCGGCCACCCCGACGAAGACCGCTTCTCCGACGCCCACGGAGACGGACTCGACGCCGGAGCCGACGAAGACCTATGTCTCCATCCCGCCCGACCTCGACTTCGCGGCCGGGCAGGACGTCCCCGCCGAATGGACGGCTTACCTGACGAACGACCTGGATTCGTCCTGGGCGGCGATCGGTCCGGACCGGAACGGCGTCGAGATCTACCGGAACGCGGCGACCTCCTGCGACGTCGGACTCGGCAACATCGCGCTGACGCCTGACGAGATCGCGGTCGGAGACGACGAGAAGTCGAGCGACGCCTACATGGCGAAGTACGTCGGGGCCGACTACGTCAAAGCGGACGGCACGACGGAGCAACTGAACTACAACAGCGGTGGGGGCCTCATCGAGTTCCGGGTCCTGTCGTGGACGCAGCCCTCGGGGGAGCGCACGTACTGGGGCGTCCGGTCGCTCACGAAGATGGGGATCCTCGTCGTCTTCACCTTCACGTGCAAAGACCAGGGGTCGCTCGACCTGCTCGCAAGCGACGTCGTGAACCTCATCTCCGTGGAGCTGCTCCCGAAGCGCTGACCGGTCCCGTCGTCAGAACGCGCGGAGGACCGCCTGCGCGACCGTGAAGATCGCGAGGCCGGCGAGCGCGCCGACGATGGTGCCGTTCAAGCGGATGAACTGCAGGTCGCGTCCGACGAGCAGCTCGATCTTCTGGGTCGTCTCCCGGGCGTCCCAGCGCTCAACGGTCTCGGTGATGATGCTCGCGATGTCGTGCCGGTAGCGGGTGACGACGTAGGACAGTGCGTCCGCGACGCGGGTGTCGACGCGGGTGGAGAACGCTCGATCCGTCGACAGCCGCCGGCCGAAGTCCGCGATGGTGCCGGAGATCCGCACGCGGAGGTCGCTGTCGGGGGCGTCGAGTGCCTCGAGGAACGCGCTCTTCGCGGCCGTCCACGTCTTACCGGCGACCTCCCGGACGCGAGGACTGTCGATGACCTCGTGTTTGGCGTTCTCGAAGCGGGTGATGGTCGCGTCGTCGTGCTGCAGCTGCTCCGCGAGCTCGCCGAGATACCCGTCGAGGGCATGACGGAGCTGGTGGTCGGGGTCCGCGCGGACGGCCTGGACGAAGGACACGGCCTCACGGTAGAGCTTGTCGTCCACGAGCCGGTCGACGAAGGACGGCACCCAGGTCGGCAGACGGCTCGAGACCAGGCGCTCGAACGCCTTCGGGTTCGTGCTCAGCCACTCACCTGTGCGGTCGAGGAGGAGGTCGACCGCGTCGTGGTGCGCGCCCACGCCGACGATGTGCTCGACCCAACGGCCGATGTTCGGGGCCCACTGCGGGTCGATGAGGTGTTTGGACGCCAGTGCCTCGATGACCTCGCGGACGTCGTCGTCGGACAGCGTCTCCAGGAGACCCCGCACCGCGATGGACCCCTCGGCGGTGACCCGCTCGGCGTTCGCGGGCTCGGACAACCAGCCGCCGAGCTTCTCGGAGACGGAGACGGACGCGAGCTTCTGCCGCACGACCTCTTCGGAGAGGAAGTTGGTCTCCACGAACTCGCCGAGGCTGACGCCGATCTCGTCCTTGCGCTTCGGGATGATCGCCGTGTGGGGGATCGGGATGCCGAGCGGGTGCCGGAAGAGGGCGGTGACGGCGAACCAGTCCGCGAGCGCCCCGACCATGCCGCCCTCGGAGGCGGCCCTGACGTACGCCAACCACGGGTAGCGCCCCTCGAGCGCGAACGCGACGGCGAAGATGACCGCCATGACGAGGAGCAATCCGGTGGCGAGGCGTTTCATCGATCGCAGGGCTCGCGCACGGTCCGCATCGGCGGCGGTGAGTTCGAGTGTGGGGGAGCTCGTCATCCGCCCATCCTAGGCTCGTCGACCGTGTCCTCCGGTCCGACGGAGCAGGAGGGCGCCGTACCCCCTGGTGGTACCCTGAGCCGGTGATCGAAGACATCAAGAAGCGGGCCCTGCACCGGACGAAGATCCTCGAGGGCCAGATGCGTGGCCTCGAGAAGATGATCGAGAACGAGGACTACTGCATGGACATCATCACGCAGTCGCTCGCCATCCAGAAGTCGCTGGGATCGCTCAACAAACTGCTCGTCGAGAACCACCTGCTGACGCACGTCACGCAGATGTTCGAGGAGGGCGGGGACAGCAAGGACGCCGCGGTCGGCGAGCTCCTGCGGATCTTCGAGCTCAGCAACAACCGCGGCTGAGCCGCGCCTTCAGGTCGGCCCGAGCCGTCACACGGGCCCGAGCCAGGCGTTCGCGACGGTGGCGTGGGCGGACTCGTCGTCGGAGGGATGGAACATCCCGGCGAGGACGTCGCGGTACAGCCGGCCCAATTCGCTCGCGGCGAAGTAGCTGCCGCCGCCGGCGACCCGGATCGCCTGATCCACGACCTCGCGGGCGGTCTCCGTCGCGCGGACCTTGAGCCCGACGAGCTTCGGTAACCAGAGCGCGCCGTGGTCGACGCCGTCATCGAGGTCCCGGGCGATGCCGGCGAGCTGCGGCAGCATGCCGTCGTACGCGATGGCGGCCGCCGCGATCCGACGGCGGATGTCGGGGTCCGCCGCGTACCTCGCGCCACCGGCCTTCTTCGACGTCTTCCGGTGGGCGGTCTCGACCGCGAGCCGAAGGGCGCGTTCGCCGATGCCCGTGTACACGGCGGCGATGAGGGTCTCGAAGCAGGCGAAGATCCCGAAGACGATGGGATCCGGGTTGGGCCCCGGGTCGAGGCGTCGGACGATGTGTTCCGCCGTCGACTCGGCCCCCTGGAGCAGGGTCGTCCTACTCTGGCTGGCGCGCATCCCGACGGTGTCCCAGTCGTCGAGGATCTCGAACCCGCCGCGCGAGCGCTCGATGAAGCCGTAGACGACCTTCGGACCGTCGGCCGAGGTCGTGTCGAGCCCGGTCGTCCCCAGCCACGTCCACGCGGGTGACAACGAGGTGAAGATCTTCCGGCCGTGGAACCGATAGGAACCGTCGGGGCCCGGACGGGCTTCGGTGTCGGATCCGAAGAGCACGAGGTCGTTGCCCGCCTCGCTCACGCCGAACGCGTAGAGCTCGTCCCCGGCCGCTCCCTCGAGGACGAAGCGGAGCGAGTCGTCTCCTCGAGTGTGGAGCAGTCGAGCGACACCCGTCCACACGAGGTGCATGTTGATCGCGAGGGCGGTCGCCGGGGCGGCGGTGGCGAGCCGGGATTGGAGCAGCGTGACCTCGCTCAGACCGAGGCCGAGGCCGCCGAACTCCTCGGGGACGAACACCCGGAGATAGCCGCACGCTCGCAGCTCGGCGAGGTCCTCGTCGAAGAAGGCGTTCTCACGGTCCGCCACGGCGGCACGTTCGCGGATGCGCTCGACGAGCCCGTCACTGAGGATCGAGGCGGGGTCGAACGATCGATCGGACGGGTGGTGCTGCGCTTGAGCGGTCACCGGTCCATTGTCGCATCGGGCCCGGCCGAGGTGGCAGGTGTCGGCGAGCGGCGAGCGGCGCGCCGGCGGCCCGACCTGACGAGGAGGACCACGACCGCGGCGACGACCGCGAGGGGGAGCAGCCACGGCACCAGGACGCCGACCACGACGACGAGCCCCGAGGCGGCGGCGACGAGCGCGTTCCACCCGGCGACCACGCCGCCCCAGAAGTCGGTGGGCACGCCCGGCGCGACCGAGCCCGGGGCCACGAAGCTCACGAACACGGAGGAGAAGTCGACCTGGTCGGCGAGCGCGTCGCGCTGGGCGACGAGCCCGTCCAGTTCCGCCTGCCGCTGGGACAGGCTGGTCTCGGCGGCGAGGAGGTCGGCCGTCGTGGTCGAAGCCGCCATGAGTCCGAGCAGTCGGTCGACGGAGGCCTGGAGGGCGGTGACCCGCGCGTCGAGGTCGGCGGCCTGTGCCGTGACGTCCACCGCGGACACGGAGAGGCTGTTCACCGTGCCGAGTGCCTGCAGCTGTGCGAGCACGTCGTCGAAGTCGTCGGCGGGGAGGCGGACCGTCAGGGTCGCCTGCGCGGCCTGGTCGGAGGTGCCCGGAGTCTCGTCGCGGCTGTCGACGCGCCCGCCCGCCTCGGTGACGATCCGGGTGGCGTCCGTCGCGGTGCTGATCGGGTCGTCAGCGGTGACGGTGAGTGAACCGGTCGTGACCACCTGCTGTTGCGTGAGGTCGGGGGAGGCGGCGCCGTCGACGCCGAGCTGCGCGTCGCCGGCGACCTGGCCGGGCGCGGGCATCGCAGCTCGCGAGTCGCTGCCGGCCTCGGTGCTCGACCCGGCCGAGCAGCCCGAGAGGACGAGCCCGACGAGGACGACCGAGACCAACACGGTGGTGGTGCGGATCACTGCTGAGCGCTTCATGGCATCACCCTAGGGAGCCGTCGCACCGCGGAGGTGCAGGGACCCTGGGAAGCGGGTCACGATCAGGTCTCACGACGCGGGTCACCCCAGGGAGCCGCGGTGCAGGGACCGTGGGAAACAGGTCGCGATCAGGTCTCGCGTCGCGCCCGCTGCTCGAGTTGCAGCTCGGCCCAATCACCGATGGCCTTCGTGGTCTCCGCCGGGCGGTCCCGGTGCACGTTGTGACCGGCACCCTGGACGATCGTCAGGCTGACCTGGCGGTTCGCGAGGACCTCGGCGGCGAGCGCGCCGCGGAAGAGGCTGTACACCTCCGGGTCGGAGGCGATCACGAAGGTCGGGTTGCGCAGAGCGGCCGCCGCAGGACGGACGTCCCACGGGTGGTTCTGCTCGCTCGTCTGCTCGATCGCCCACCGGCTCGCCTCGGACACCGCCTGGACCTTGATCTCCACGTCCAGTGGGTGCCACTCCGGGTTCTTCGCGCGGACGGAAGCGATCGTGTTGTCGGCGAAGGCGGCCTCCTGGCTGGCGCGGATGATCTCGGCGTCGTGGTCGTCGAGCGCGATGGCGGGGTCGAGCAGCACGACCGCCGCCGCCCACCGGGGATCCGCTGCGGCGGCGACCGCGGTGGCGGCGCCTCCGAGCGAGTGTCCGACGACGAGGTCCCACGCGGCGTGCCCGACGCCGGGCACGGGGGTCGGCCTGGTGGCCAGCAGATCGGCGGCGTAGGCCTCGACCCGGTAGTCCAGCGCACGAGGGGCGACGCCGTGGCCGCGGAGGTCGACCGCCTCGACGAGCCAACCGCGATCGGCCAGGGCGGCGCAGATGCGCCAGGTGCTCGGACCGTTGCTGCCGAGTCCGTGGACCACGAGCGCCCGAGCCGGCGCGTCGTGACGACCCCAGCGGTGACGCGGGAGCTCCACGGGCGTGATCGTGCGGGCGGCGAGGCTGGACGCGGTGTCGACGACGGGCTCGGTCATGGGTTCAGCCTACGGTCTCGCGTCAGTCGAGCCGGTCCGGGTCGGTGCCGGTGCGCTCGCCGTTCTCGAGCGCCGAGATGGCGGCCAGGTCGTCGGCATCGAGGGTGAAGTCGAACACCGCGAAGTTCTCCGCGATCCGCGCCGGTGTGGCCGACTTGGGGATGACGATGTTGCCGAGCTGCAGGTGCCAGCGCAGCACCACCTGTGCGACCGTGCGCCCGTGCTTCCGTGCGATGGCCCCGAGGTCGGAGGTGGCGTCGTATCCGTCGGCGGCGGGCGTGAAGAAGCGGCCGCGGGCGAGCGGCGACCAGGCCTCCGTCGCGATGCCGTGTGCCGCGTTGACAGCGCGCAACTCCCGCTGGGGGAGGAAGGGGTGGAGTTCGACCTGGTTGACGGCCGGGGTGACCTCCGCCGACTCCAGGAGTCGTTCGAGATGGCTGCGGTGGAAGTTGGAGACGCCGATGGAACGCGTACGTCCTTCGGCCCGCAACCGCTCGAGCGCGCGCCAGGTCTCGCGGTACCGGTCCTGCCCCGGGGCCGGCCAGTGGATGAGGTACAGGTCGACGTGGTCGAGGCCGAGGAGGTCGAGGCTCGTGTCGAACGCGCGCAGCGTCTCCTCGTACCCCTGATCGGTGTTCCAGACCTTCGTCGTGACGAAGAGCTCGTCGCGGGCGATGCCCGACTCGCGGATCGCGACGCCGGTGCCTCGCTCGTTGCCGTACAGCGAGGCGGTGTCGATGTGGCGGTACCCGACCTCGAGCGCCATCCGCACGATCTCGGTGCTGGCGAGGTCCGGGACCTTGTAGACGCCGAAGCCGAGCTGGGGGATCGTGTGCCCGTCGTTGAGGAGGACGGTCGCGGTGCTGTCTGCCATGGCACCAGTATCCTCGACAGGGCCACCGTCACCGTCGAAAGGGAGCCCATGCCGCAACTCATGATCGTCACCGGGAGCGTCCGTGCCGAGCGGGTGGGCGGCGCCGTCGCCGACTGGGTCGCCGGCGTGGCGGAGACGGACGAGCGGTTCACCGTCGACGCGGTCGATCTCCGGGAGCTGGCGTTGCCGTTCATGGACGAGCCCGCGCACCCGCGGAAGCGTGCCTACGTCCACCCGCACACGATCTCCTGGAGCGAGCGGGTCGACCGGACGGACGCCTTCGTGTTCGTGACGCCCGAGTACAACTACAGCTACGCGCCCGCCCTCAAGAACGCGCTCGACTACCTCATGCACGAGTGGGCGCGGAAGCCGGTCGGGATCGTCAGCTACGGCGGGCTGTCGGGCGGAACCCGCGGCGTCGTCGCCCTTCGGCCCGTGCTGCAGGCACTCGGTCTCATCAGTACCGGTGCGAACGTGGAGATCCCATACGTCTCACGACAGATCGCCGACGGCGTGTTCACGCCCAACGACCGCCAGACGACGATGTTGCCGATGCTGCTGGGCGAACTGGCCGCACTCGACGGGGCCCTCGCGCCGCTGCGCGCCGACGACTGAAGCGGGGCGGCTCAGGACGGGTGGGTGTTGATCGGCTCCGTGTCGGGGATCGGGCTCGCATCGCGGCCGCGGAGGTCGGGGTGCCAGCGGTGACCGATCCAGGGGATGACGAAACCGAGCAGCGCGAACAGGCCGGCGACCCAGAACGCGCCGACCGCTCCGGAGCCGTCGATGAGGAAGCCGGCCGCCGCCGACCCCATCGCGGCACCGATGAGCTGACCGGTGCCGACCCAGCCGTAGGCCTCGGCCGTGTCGCTGAACTTCACGCTCGCCGAGACGATGGCGAACAGCACGGCGAGGGCCGGTGCGATGCCGATGCCCGCGACGAAGAGGGTGACCGACAGCCACCAGGCGTTGAGGAAGAGGCTCGCGACGGCGAGTCCGGCGAAGACGATGAAGATGCGGCGCGCCAGCGCGTAGGGACCGATCGGGGTGTGTCCGAGGGCGAGGCCGCCGGCCAGCGAGCCGACCGAGAAGATCGCGAGGACGATACCCGCTTCGAGGCCGTCGTGCCCGAAGGTCGCGACGACGCCCGCCTCGACGGCCGAACAGGCGCCGATGAGGAGGAAGCCGACGAGGGTGGCGAGGAGGACCGGCGGGCGCTTGAGCACCTGCCCGAGCTTGCGACGGCTCCTCGGGATGCGCACGCGCCCGACCTCCGGTGAGGAGATGAACCACAGGCAGCCGACGACCATGATCACCGCCGCCAGGGCGATGCCCCAGACCGTGCCGACCTGGGTGGACACGAAGGTGGTCACGACGGGCCCGAGCACCCAGATGATCTCCTGGGCCGAGGCGTCGAGGGAGAACAACGGGGTGAGCTGCTGGGAGGTGACGAGCTTCGGGTAGATGGTGCGGACCGCGGGCTGGACGGGCGGGGTGCTCAGCCCGGCGACGAATCCGACCGCCATGTACGCGGGGACGGTCATGGTGACGAGGGCGATGGTCGTGACGGAGACGGCACACACCGCGAGGGTGAGGAGGAGCACCTTGCGGATGCCCCAGACGCCCATCCACCGGCTCGTGAGGGGGCCGGCGATCGCCTGCCCGATGCTCGTCGCAGCGAGGACGAGCCCGGCGGCCCCGTAGGACCCGGTGACCTGTTCGATGTGGAGCAGGAAGGCCAGCGAGAGCATCCCGAACGGGAAGCGTGCGGTGAGCTGCGCCGCGATGATCCGGGCGACGCCGGGGGTACGAAGGAGGTCACGGTAGCTGCTCACAAGGACACCAGTCTAGGGACCGGCTCCGACACGCGCGACACGCCCGCGACACGCCCAAACCGACAACGGATGTCGGAGGTGCGGAGGAGAATTTTGCCTGTGGATAGATATCCCTCGGACGGGGGAGAAAAGGCCGTCAATCCGGGACTTTCGCGTCGCCCAGGGGTGTTGTAGCCAGTGGAGAACCGGTGGATAACTCGCCCGAAACGGTGGAGAACCCGGTGGAAAACTACAGGGCTGTAACTACTAGCCCTTGTGGTCGACCTGAAGACCGCCATCTATATGTAGTATTGGAACCCCGGCGCAGGACGCCGCGGGGAATCACCAGATTTTGAGGGGAAGGCACGAAGAGCTATGGCAATCACGGTC
This sequence comes from Plantibacter sp. H53, assembly GCF_001650455.1. Lineage (NCBI taxonomy): Bacteria > Bacillati > Actinomycetota > Actinomycetes > Micrococcales > Microbacteriaceae > Plantibacter > Plantibacter sp. H53. The sequence continues at coordinate 156,879 of NZ_LWCT01000046.1, read as the reverse complement.
TACACGAAGCCCAGTTGCGTGCAGTGCACCGCGACGTACCGCGCACTCGACAACAAGGGCATCGAGTACAACATCCTCGACCTCTCGGTCGACGAGAACGCACTCGAGCAGGTCAAGGCCCTCGGCTACCTGCAGGCACCGGTCGTCATCACCGAGGAAGACCACTGGTCGGGCTTCCGTCCCGACAAGATCGAAGAGCTCGCCGCACGTCTGGCTTGAGCCCACGGTCGCAGGCGTCATCATGAGCCGGCTCCAGCAGCACCGCACCATCCGACCGTCCGGACGTCGACGAGGAGGCCACCCGTGCAACCACGGCTGATCTACTTCTCCAGCATTTCCGGCAACACGCATCGCTTCATGCAGAAGCTCGACCTGCCCTCGTTGCAGATCCCGCTGTATGCGAAAGACGAAGCCGTGCACGCCACGGCACCCTACGTCCTCGTGACCCCCACCTACGGCGGGGGCAACGGCGACGGAGCGGTGCCCAAACAGGTGATCCGGTTCCTCAACGTGGAGGCCAACCGCTCCCTGATCCGCGGGGTCATCGCCGCCGGCAACACGAACTTCGGCGAGGCCTACGGGCTCGCCGGCGACGTGATCGCCAGCAAATGCAAGGTCCCGCACCTGTACCGCTTCGAACTCTTCGGAACCCAGGACGATGTCACCACCGTCCACAATGGATTGGAATCATTTTGGCAGCAGCGCCAGTTTCAGTGATCGACGCACCGTCGACGAGCCAGATGGACTACCACTCGCTCAACGCGATGCTCAACCTCTACGGCCCGAACGGCGAGATCCAGTTCGACAAGGACCGTGAGGCCGCGCGGGAGTACTTCCTCCAGCACGTCAACCAGAACACCGTCTTCTTCCACTCGCTGAAGGAACGGCTCGACTACCTCGTCGAGAAGGAGTATTACGAGCAGGCAGTGCTCGACAAGTACTCGTTCGACTTCATCCAGGAACTCAACGACCTGGCCTACTCGAAGAAGTTCCGCTTCCAGACCTTCCTCGGCGCGTTCAAGTACTACACCTCGTACACGCTGAAGACCTTCGACGGCAAGCGCTACCTCGAGCGGTTCGAGGACCGCGTCGTCATGACCGCCCTCGGCCTCGCCGACGGCGACCAGCAGCTCGCGGTCGCGCTCGTCGAAGAGATCATCGCGGGTCGGTTCCAGCCGGCGACGCCCACCTTCCTCAACTCGGGCAAGGCCCAGCGAGGCGAGCTCGTCTCCTGCTTCCTCCTCCGCATCGAGGACAACATGGAGTCGATCGCCCGCGGCATCAACTCCGCGCTCCAGCTCTCGAAGCGTGGCGGTGGTGTGGCGCTCTCGCTGTCGAACATCCGTGAGTCCGGTGCGCCGATCAAGCAGATCGAGAACCAGTCGAGCGGCATCATCCCCGTGATGAAGCTCCTCGAGGACTCCTTCAGCTACGCGAACCAGCTCGGCGCGCGTCAGGGCGCCGGTGCGGTGTACCTCAACGCACACCACCCCGACATCCTGCGCTTCCTCGACACCAAGCGTGAGAACGCCGACGAGAAGATCCGGATCAAGACGCTGTCCCTCGGCGTCGTCGTCCCCGACATCACCTTCGAGCTCGCGAAGAAGGGCGAGGACATGTACCTGTTCTCCCCGTACGACGTCGAGCGCGTCTACGGCGTGCCCTTCGGCGACATCTCGGTGAGCGAGAAGTACCACGAGATGGTCGACGACTCCCGCATCAAGAAGACGAAGATCAACGCCCGCGAGTTCTTCCAGACCATCGCGGAGATCCAGTTCGAGTCCGGCTACCCGTACATCGTGTTCGAAGACACGGTGAACAAGGCGAACCCCATCAAGGGCCGCATCAACATGTCGAACCTCTGCTCGGAGATCCTCCAGGTCAACACGCCGACCACCTACAACGAGGACCTCTCGTACAAGGAGATCGGCAAGGACATCTCCTGCAACCTCGGCTCGCTGAACATCGCGCTCACGATGGACTCGCCCGACTTCGGTCGCACGGTCGAGACCGCCATCCGCGGCCTCACCTCCGTGTCCGACCAGAGCCACATCTCCTCGGTGCGTTCGATCGAGGACGGCAACGACAAGTCGCACGCCATCGGCCTCGGCCAGATGAACCTCCACGGCTACCTCGCCCGCGAGCGCGTGCACTACGGCAGCCCCGAGGGCATCGACTTCACGAACATCTACTTCTACACGGTGGTGTTCCACGCGCTGCGTGCCTCGAACCTCATCGCCAAGGAGCGCGGGGAGACCTTCGACGGTTTCGCCGACTCGCAGTACGCGTCGGGTGAGTTCTTCGACAAGTACATCGACCAGGTCTGGGAGCCCGAGACGGCTCGTGGCCGCGAGCTCTTCGAGCAGGCCGGCGTGCAGATCCCGACGCAGGCGGACTGGACGGCCCTCAAGGCGTCCATCCAGGAGTACGGCATCTACAACCAGAACCTCCAGGCCGTCCCGCCGACCGGTTCGATCTCCTACATCAACAACTCCACGTCGTCGATCCACCCGATCGCGTCGAAGATCGAGATCCGCAAGGAAGGCAAGCTCGGTCGCGTGTACTACCCGGCTCCGTTCATGACGAACGACAACCTGGAGTACTACGAGGACGCCTACGAGATCGGTGCCGAGAAGATCATCGACACGTACGCCGCGGCGACGCAGCACGTCGACCAGGGACTGTCGCTGACGCTGTTCTTCAAGGACACCGCCACCACGCGCGACATCAACAAGGCGCAGATCTACGCGTGGAAGAAGGGCATCAAGACCATCTACTACATCCGTCTCCGCCAGCTCGCGCTCGAGGGCACGGAAGTCGACGGCTGCGTCAGCTGCATGCTCTAAGGAGCTTCGCGCTTCGTCATCGCACTTCGACAGGCTCAGTGACCGGGGTTCCGGTCTCTGATCCCGACCCCGGTCCCTGAGCCTGTCGAAGGGCATCAGCACCACCGGTCCGTCGAGGGCCATCAGCACCACCGGTCCCTGAGCCTGTCGAAGGGCCAACCCCACTTCCCGATAGAGGACACCAATTCATGTCAGAGAAGCTCAAGCTGGTCGACCGCGTCCAGGCGATCAACTGGAACAAGATCGAGGACGAGAAGGACGTCGAGGTCTGGAACCGCCTCGTCAACAACTTCTGGCTGCCCGAGAAGATCCCGCTATCGAACGACGTCCAGTCGTGGAACACCCTGACGCCGCAGGAGCAGCAGCTCACCATGCGCGTGTTCACGGGCCTCACGCTCCTCGACACGATCCAGGGCACTGTCGGCGCCGTCGCCCTCATCCCCGATGCGATCACCCCGCACGAGGAGGCCGTCTACACGAACATCGCGTTCATGGAGTCGGTGCACGCGAAGAGCTACTCGTCGATCTTCTCCACGCTCAGCAGCACGAAGGAGATCGACGAGGCGTTCCGCTGGTCGGTCGAGAACCCGAACCTGCAGAAGAAGGCGTCCATCGTCCTCGACCGCTACCACGGTGACGACCCGCTGAAGCGGAAGGCCGCCTCGACCCTCCTCGAGTCGTTCCTCTTCTACTCGGGCTTCTACCTGCCCATGCACTGGTCGAGCCGCGCGAAGCTCACCAACACGGCCGACATGATCCGCCTGATCATCCGCGACGAGGCCGTGCACGGGTACTACATCGGCTACAAGTTCCAGAAGGGACTCGAGAAGCTCACGCAGGCTGAGCGCGACGACGTCAAGGACTACACGTTCTCGCTGCTCTACGAGCTCTACGACAACGAGGTGCAGTACACGCAGGACCTCTACGACGAGGTCGGCCTCACCGAGGACGTCAAGAAGTTCCTGCACTACAACGCCAACAAGGCGCTCATGAACCTCGGCTACGAGGCCATGTTCCCGAAGACGGTCACGGACGTGAACCCGGCGATCCTGTCGGCGCTCTCCCCGAACGCCGACGAGAACCACGACTTCTTCTCGGGTTCCGGCTCCTCCTACGTGATCGGCAAGGCCGTGGTCACGGAAGACGAGGACTGGGACTTCTAGTCATCGCGCAGTCGCTGCGCTGAACGCACGAGGGCCGGATGGAATCCACGATTCCATCCGGCCCTCAGGCGTTGAGCGCGTATCGGCGTCAGCCGCCGAGGCCACCGCCGGTCGCCAGGAAGAAGTAGAAGAACGCGGTCACGCCCTGGACGACGGGGAAGAAGAGCGCCGCGATCGCGGTGACCACGATCGTGAGGATGGCGACGAGCGCGACCAGACTGACGACACCGTTGCGTCCTGCGCTCGGAGCCTCGACGGGTTCGGCGACGAGCAGCTCGTCCATGGTCGCTTCGGTCGTCAGCATCGTTCTCCCTGTGGCTCTGGTGTCCTCGACACTACCCGGAGAGCCGCCGTGCGCCGCTGACTCGCCCGAGGATGTTCGAATCCGACGCGGAAACGCGCAGATTCGGGCGACTCAGCGACGGCGGGTGGTCAGCGTCGGGTGGACCAGAGTGCCCAGGCGATGAGCACGGGCTGGAAGAAGAGGCGGGTGAACCGGCGGCTGTCGGTGTCGAGGCCGAAGGCGTCGCGGCGGTTGAGCCACTGGGAGAGGTTGCCCGGGAAGATCGCGGTGAAGAACGCCGCGGCGAGGTTACCGACGGCCGTCCGCTTCACGCCTGAGGCGAGTGCCGCACCCAGGGCGATCTCGACGACGCCCGAGGCGAGCACGGTGGTGTCCTCGTCGATCGGGACCCATTCCGGCACCTGCGCCTGGAAGTCCTTCCGAGCGAAGGTCAGGTGACTGACGCCGGCGAAGACGAGTGCGCCTCCGAGCAGCAGACGTGCGGCGGTGCGGGCTTTCGATCCAGCCATGAGGGTCCTCTCGACGATGGTGATGTCACCACGCTATCCGGAGATCGGTGGACCGACGGCGGGTTGCGAGTGCACAGATGTCCAGCAGCAGGCCGCTCAGCCGTCGATCTGCGAGTTCGCGTCGAGGCGGTGCCAGGTGCGGTTGTGGTAGACGAGCGGCGCGCCATCGAAGCTCGGGGTGAAGGCCGGGACGGCGGGAGCGGGTGCCTCGGCGGCAGGCTCGGCCCGGACCGGCTCCTCGGCCGCTTGCGGCTGCGAAACGCTCGACTCCAGCGCGTGCACCGCGATGACCGTCGAGGTGCCCGCCTCCATGCGGTTGACGATGCGTCCGCGGATCCAGACGCCGTTGCCCGTGAAGTACGGCTCGCCCGTCGGCAGGCGGTCCCAGATGGAGGTGTCGGCGAAGCGATCGATTCCGCTCGTCGCGCAGAGCTTCGCGATGTGCAGCTGCTCGGAACCCAGAAGGTGGACCACGACGGTGTCGGATGCGGTGATGGTCGGCGCGCTCGAGGACAGCGACGACACGGAGAAGACGAGGAGCGGCGGTTCCGCACTGACGGAGAAGACCGAGGTGGCGGTCAGCCCCACCGGCCCGGAGCCGTCGTCGGCGGTGATGACCGAGACGCCGGCGGGGTGCTGACGGAACGCCGCCTTGAAGTCGTCGGGGGACAGGGAGGCGAAACCGGGGGCGACCTCGCCACCGTCGACGGGGGACGGCAAGGCGGTCACGGAGGCGGCTGCCGGGTGGACTGAGCTCACGGGGGATCCTTCGAACGGCTGTGGACGACTGCTGCAACGCCGATTCGGTGGACGCTGCACAGGCTACGTTTCGCTCATCCGGCCGGAGCTGCAACTCTGTTACCCGGTGTGACGGTGACCGAGCGGTCGGACGCAGGTCTCGTCGACCTCCCATGCGTACGCTGGACGCATGCCCATCCTCATCACCCCGGACGACCTCGCCGCCTTGATGGCCTCCGAGACGCCGGTGCGCGTCCTCGACGTGCGGTGGCGACTCGACGCACCGGACGGACGGCCCGCCTACCTCGAGGGACACCTGCCCGACGCCGTGTACGTCGACCTCGACCATGAGCTGGCCGACCACGTGCCGACCGGAGAAGCGGCCGTCCGAGGCCGTCACCCCCTGCCCGATCGCGAGGCGCTCCAGACGTCCGCACGTTCATGGGGCGTCGACGACGGCGACGTCGTCGTGGTCTACGACGACCTCACGAGCCTGTCGGCGGCGCGCGCCTGGTGGGTGCTGCGGAACGCCGGCATCGTGGACGTCCGCATCCTCGACGGCGCGTTCCGGGCGTGGACGGACGCCGGACTGCCCGTGGAGCGTGGCGAGATCGTCCCGGAACCCGGGACCGTCACGCTGACGACGGGTGTCCTGCCGACCATCGACATCGACACCGCAGCGACGTGGGCGGGCGAGGGACGGGTCCTGCTGGACGCGCGCGCCGGCGAGCGGTACCGGGGTGACGTCGAACCGATCGATCCCCGGGCCGGTCACATCCCCGGAGCGCTCAGCACACCGACGACCGCCAACGTCGGCGCCGACGGCCGGTTCCTCTCGCCTGAGACCCTCCGCGAGCAGTTCCTCGCCGCGGGCGTACCGGAGGATGCGACGGTCGCCACCTACTGCGGCAGTGGGGTGACCGCGGCGCACAACGCGGTCGCACTCACCCTGGCCGGCTTCGAACCGGCGCTGTACCCGGGGTCGTGGAGCGAGTGGGCGAACCACCCGGAGCGTCCGGTGGCGACAGGACCCGAGGCCTGAGCCGTCGACCCGGTCATCGAGCTTGTGGAGATGCGCCCTTCGACAGGCTCAGGGACCGGCGTCCATCGTCAGGGATCAGGGAGGGCTAGCCCGCGAGGACCTTCTGCAGGCGCTGCAACGACACCGATTCGGCCGTGCCCAGCTGCTGGGCGAACAGGCTGATCCGGAGCTCCTCGAGCATCCACCGGGCCTTCACGAGGTGCTCCGGAGCGTCGGCGGGCAGTGGGATCGTGCCACCGGCGGCCTCGAACCGTGCCGACGCCGTCTGCGCCTCCGTCATCCACACCCGGTCGCGGTTCGGGTTGTCCGTCAGTCGCTCGGCGCGGTAACGGATGCCCGCGAGGTAGCGGGGCAGATGCTCGAGTCGTGCTGAGCCCGTCCGGGAGACGAAGCCCGGGAAGACCAGTCCGTCGAGCTGGCCCCGCATGTCGGTGAGGGCTGCGAGCAGCGTCATGCTCGTCGCCGCCTTCATGGCCTTCTCCGTGTCGCGCGCGGCTTGCAGGATGCGGGCGACGATGGCGACCGTCTGGAACATGCGGTCCATGACCGAGGCGGAGACGCGGTCGCGAAGCGTCTCGTACTGCAGCCGCGAGAACACCTGTCCGTCGGGCACCACGCGGAACAGGACATCGTCGATGCAGGCGGCGAGGCAGTCCTCGAACAACGCCGGCGTCGACCGGTACGGGCTCGTCGCGAGCGCGAGCTTCTCGTTGGCCTTGAGGTGCTGCTGCACGTACGCCGTCGGGGACGGGATCGCGAGCAGGAGGAGGCGGCGCACGCCGGCGGGCATGGCGCGGGCCTGGTCGGCCTCCGTGCTCATGATCCGGATCGACACGCTCGTGCCGTCATCGACGATCGCGGGGTAGCCGCGGATCACGCCGTCCTCTTGGCGGATGTCGATGAAGCGGGGGAGGTCGTCGAAGTCCCATCTGGTGAACCCGGAGCGCTCGATGGCGTTGGGCACTCTGGCGGCCGCGACCTTGGCGACGCTCGCACGGGTGCGCTGCTTGAGGCGCTGCTGCAGCTCGACGAGGTCCTTGCCGCTCGCGAGCGTGCGGCCGCGCTCGTCGATGACGCGGAAGGTCACGAGCAGGTGGTCGGGGACGCGTCCCATCTCGAAGTCCGAGGCGGTGATGTCCATGTAGGAGAGCCGCTTGATCGCGTTCGCGAGACGGGTGGCGAACGAGTCCTCGGCGGCGGGACTGCCGGGGGCGACCGCCGGGACGTCTGCGGGGAGCTCGGCGAGCAGCTTCGCCGCCCAGTCGGCCGCAGGCACGATGTTCCGACGCAGGGCCTTCGGGAGCGCTTTGATCATCGCGGTGATGAGGTCTCGACGGAGCCCGGGGACCTGCCAGTCGAAACCCGCGGGCGAGAGCCGGTCGAGCAGGGCGAGCGGGACGATGACCGTCACGCCGTCGTCGTCGCTTCCGGGCTCGAAGCGATAGCTGAGCTTCAACCGCTGGTCGGCCTGCACCCACTCGGCGGGGAAGCGGTCCTCGTCCACCGCCGGAGCGTCCTCGTGGAGGAGGTCCTCCTGGCGCATCGTGAGCAGCTCGGGCTGGTCGACGCGCGTCTTGCGCCACCAGGACTCGAAGCCCCGCGTCGTCGAGATCTCGGCGGGGACGCGGGCGTCGTAGAAGTCGAAGACGGCTTCGTCGTCGAAGAGGATGTCGCGGCGTCGCGTCCGCTCCTCGAGCTCACTCAGCTCCTTGCGCAGCCGTCGGTTCGCGCGGTGGAAGTCGAACAGCTTGTCGCGACCGATGTCGTGGGTCCACTCGCCGTCGACGAGCGCGTGCCGCAGGAACAGTTCACGGGCCTGCTCCTGGTCGATGCGACCGAACTGCACCCGGCGGCGCGGCACGATCGGCACGCCGAAGAGCGTCACCTTCTCGAACGCGACGGCGGAGCCCTGGTTCTTCTCCCAGTGCGGCTCGCTGTACGAGCGCTTGCAGAGGTCGCCGGCGATCTGTTCCGCCCACGCCGGGTCGATCGAGGCGTTGGTGCGGGCGAACAGCCGACTCGTCTCCACGAGTTCCGCGCTCATCACGGCGTTCGGCTGCTTCTTGGCGAGCGCGGACCCGGGGAAGAGGACGAAGCGCGTCTGGCGGGCGCCGATGTAGTCGCCCTTCTTCGCGGTCTTCGTCGCCGGTGGAGCGTTCCGGCCCTTCACGACCGGAGCGACGGTCTGATCCTTCAGCCCGATGTGGGAGAGGAGCCCCGCGAGGAGCGACTTGTGGATGCCGTCGGGGTTCACCGCCGGCTCGTTGATCGTCAGGCCGAGTGGCTTCGCGAGCTGGCGCAGCTGGCGGTAGACGTCGTGCCATTCGCGGACGCGGAGGTAGTTGAGGAACTCGTTCTTGCAGAGCCGACGGAACGCGCTCGACGACAGCTCGTCCTGTTTCTCCTCGAGGTAGTTCCAGAGGTTCAGGAGGGCGAGGAAGTCGCTCGTCGGGTCGACGAACCGGCGGTGCAGTTCGTCGGCTTTCTGCCGGTGCTCGAGCGGTCGTTCGCGTGGGTCCTGGATGGTGAGCGCCGCGACGATCGCGAGCACCTCCCGCGACACCCCGTGCCGCTTCGACTCCACGACCATGCGCGCGAACCGCGGATCGATCGGCAGGCGGCTGAGGTCGCGCCCCACCCGCGTGAGGCGTGGACCGCCGCCGCGAGGTGACCCGTCGGCGAAGGTGCGCGTCTCGATCGCGCCGAGTTCGGACAGCAGGTCGACGCCGTCCTTGATGCCGCGGGCGTCCGGCGGCTGGAGGAAGGGGAAGGCGGCGATGTCACCGAGGCCGAGGGAGATCATCTGCAGGATCACCGCGGCGAGGTTCGTGCGGAGGATCTCCGGTTCGGTGAACTCCGGGCGCTTCGCGAAGTCGTCCTCCGAGTAGAGGCGGATGGCGATGCCGTCGCTCGTGCGGCCGGAGCGACCCGAACGCTGGTTCGCCGACGCCTGCGAGATCGCCTCGATGGGGAGCCGCTGCACCTTGGAGCGCACGCTGTAGCGCGAGATGCGGGCGGTTCCGGCGTCGATGACGTACTTGATGCCGGGCACCGTGAGGCTCGTCTCGGCGACGTTCGTCGCGAGGATGATGCGCCTGCGGAGGCCTGCCACGGTCGACGGCTGGAACACGCGGTGCTGGTCTGCGGAGGAGAGCCGGCCGTAGAGCGGGAGCACCTCGGTGCCGGGCAGGTTGCGGCCGCGGATGGCGTCGGCGGCGTCGCGGATCTCCGTCTCACCGGACAGGAAGACGAGGACGTCGCCCATCGACTCGCGCGCCAGCTCGTCGAGGGCCGCGTTGATGCCCTCGAGGTAGTCGCGGTCGGCGGCCTCGGACTCGGGGGCGTCCTCATCGTCGTCCGTGGGCTCGTCGGCCACGAGCGGCCGGTAGCGGATCTCGACCGGGTACGTGCGGCCGGAGACCTCGACGATGGGCGCCCCGTCGAAGTGCTTCGAGAAGCTCTCCGGGTCGATCGTCGCGGACGTGATGATGACCTTGAGGTCGGGGCGCTGGGGGAGGAGCTGCTTGAGGTAGCCGAGCAGGAAGTCGATGTTGAGGCTGCGCTCGTGCGCCTCGTCGATGATGATCGTGTCGTACTTGCGCAGCATCCGGTCGCGGTGGATCTCGTTCAGCAGGATGCCGTCGGTCATCAGCTTGATCTTCGTCGCCTTCGACGCCTGATCGGTGAAGCGGACCTGGTAGCCGACGATGCCGCCGAGCTCCTGGCCGAGCTCCTCCGAGATGCGTTCGGCGATCGTGCGCGCGGCCAGACGTCGGGGTTGCGTGTGCCCGATGGACTCGCGACCGAGCTCGAGGCAGATCTTCGGCAGCTGGGTGGTCTTGCCGGAACCCGTCGCTCCCGCGACGATGACGACCTGGTGCTCGCTGATGGCACGCGCGATGTCCGCGCGGGCGGCACTGACCGGCAGCTCGGGCGGGTAGGAGATTCGGAGGTCGGACATCAGCCCTCCATCGTATCGGGCTGGGCGGGTTGTGCTGCCGTTCCGGGCCTCCTGATCCCGCGAACCCTGAGCCGCCCTTCCCCGGTCCTCGAGCCACCTTCCCCGGTCCCTGTGCCGCCTTCCCCGGTCCCTGAGCTTGTCGAAGGGCACACGGAGGACCCCACGGTTCCGGGGCTGTTCATCCCGGTCTTTGAGCCTGTCGAAGGGCACACGAGGACACGTGCACAGACGCCTCGACTCGGCATCTGGAATGTCAGTGGTCCATGATGGACTTATCCCATGACCGAGACCACCACCACCGCGACCCGCGCGAGCGACGACTGCGCCGCGCGCCTCGCGGAGTTCTCGGACGAGTGGGCGGACCTCCACCGGCAGCAGGCCGTCCTCGACGCACGCAAAGCGCGCCTCCTCGCCCGCTCCGCCGCCTACGCGGACGCCTTCGCCGACGCCACGGTCCCGGCCATCTTCCCGCCGGCCGAGCGCCAGGCCTTGTCCCGCCGGTCGACGTGCGCGGCTCTCGCGATGGCGACCCGGATCCCGGAGCGGACGGTTCAGTGTGCGACGAACGATGCCGAGCGGCTCGTCAACGACGCGCCGGCGGTCCTGGCGTCGCTCGAGGCAGGCCGCATCTCGGCGCGACATGCGCAGGTGATCACCGACCAACTCTGCGACGTCCCGATTGCTGGGCGGGCGGCGTTCCTCGAGCAGGTCCTGCCTGAAGCGGAGGGCATGACCGCAGCAGGACTCAAGAACCGCGCCCGAGTGCTCCGCGAGCGCCTCCACCCGGAATCCATCACCGCCCGCGCGGTCCGCTCCGAGGTCGACCGCCGGGTCGAGTTCGAGCCCGCAGCGGACGGGATGGCGTGGGTGCACCTCTTCACCACGGCACCCATCGCGCAGGGCATCATCGAGCGCATCGAAGCAGCGGCTTCAGAATCACGCGCATCTGGCGACACCCGCACCTGCGTCCAGCTGCAGGCGGACGCCTTGGCGGCGCTCGCGCTCACCGGCGTCACACCCGACGACGTCATGTCCAGCGCGGTCCTCCCGCACCCGATCGAGGTGCAGGAGCACATCAAGCCGACCGTGCAGATCACCGTGCCGGCACTGAGCACGGCTGGCGTCTCCGACACCCCGGCAACCCTCGACGGCTACGGCCCCATCGACCCGGAGACCGCGGCACGCATCGCGGTGAACGCGCCCAGCTTCACCCGGATCCTCGTCCAACCCGAAACCGGTGCGGTCCTCTCCGTCGGCCGGAACCAGTACCGCGTTCCGGCCGACCTCCAACGCGCGGTGCGCCTCCGGGACGGCACCTGTCGAGCACCAGGCTGCGGCAGACGGGCCCGGGCCTGTGACCTCGATCATTCGGTCGCGTGGGAGGACGGCGGGACGACAGATGTCGGCAATCTCGCCTGCCTCTGTCGACATCATCACCGGATGAAGCATCTCCTCGGTTGGAACCTCCAACACGCACCGGGCGGCGTCCTCGAGTGGACGACACCCGACGGGAAGCAGCATCGGACCGAACCGGATCCCGCGCCATTCTGACCAGCTCCGGTCCCTGAGCCTGTCGAAGGGTTTCCCGTGGGCACGTCGACAGGCTCAGTGACCGGGAAGGACAGGCTCAGAGACCGGGGGAGGTTTGCTCAAAATGGCGAGGCGTCCTCGTGTGCACTTCGACAGGCTCAGTGACCGGAAGAGTATGTCCGCGTCGTTTCGGTCCCTGAGCTGTGCCGGGGGGGGGGGGGCCACCGGAGGCGATTCGGTCCCTGAACCTGTCGAAGGGCAGTTGGGCTGCGGCGCCTCGGTGCGAAGCGGGGATGTTTACGCGCGGTATCGCAAACAGGGTTGCCTAGCAGAGTGGTTTGCGTTACAAAGTAGGTATGACTTCACCGATGGAACCCACCGACGGCTCGGACGCGCTCGACCCGGCCGCCATGCTCGCTCTGCAGGAGCGACAGGCGAGCCGTGTCGACGACATCTTCACGAGGCCCACCATCGCGATCGTGTACGTCTGGGGTGTCGCGTGGACCGTCGGGTTCCTGGCCCTCTGGTCCGCGAGCGGCGAGAACCCCTGGTTCACCACGCCGCCGGCGGTCGCCGGATGGCTCTTCGGGATCCTCATGGTGGGCGGCATCGTCTCGTCGTCGATCATCGGCTCCCGTGTGTCGCGTGGGATCCAGGGAGCACAGCAGGTGCAGGGCACGATGTACGGCATCGCCTGGGCGATCGGGTGCACGGCAGCGGCGGTGTTCGGCGGCGCACTGTTCGCTGCGGGGATGGCACCCGCACTCGCCGCCATCTTCTACCCGGCGATCTACAGCCTCGTGGTCGGTCTGCTCTACCTCGCAGGTGGAGCAGTCTGGCGCGACCGCCTCATGTACGGCATGGGCATCTGGATCATCGTGGTCGGCATGGCCGCGCCGTTCTTCGGCTCGCCGGGCAACGCGCTCATCATGGCCATCGCCGGCGGAGGCGGGTTCCTCGTGTACGCGACCTTCCTCGAAGCGACCCGCCGTCGGCGTGCCCACCGATCGGCGGCGTGACCGATGGACGAACTCGACCCCCTCATCCATGCCCAGGCCCGCCTGCGCATCATGTCGACGCTCGCGGCGATCGATGCGGACAGCAGTATGTCGTTCCCCCGCCTGCAGGAGATGCTCGACATGACCGCCGGGAACCTCTCCACGCATCTGCGGAAGCTCGAGGACGGCGCCTACGTCCTCGTCACGAAGACCCACCGGGGACGCACCCCGGTCACCTACCTGGAACTCACCACGCTCGGGCGCCGCGCGTTCGAGGACTACATGACCGGGCTCCGAGCGATGCTCGGCGGCGCGTCGGGAACGGGGACATCATGACGATCACACCACTGGCCGCCCTCGAGGGCGTGACACGACGTTACGGCGACGTGACCGCGCTGCACGACGTCGACTTCAGTATCGAGCCGGGCTCGCTCGTCGGGCTCCTCGGGCCCAACGGCGCCGGCAAGTCCACCGTGCTCTCCCTGCTGCAGGGCACCCGACGTCCGACGACCGGCACGGTGACGCTCTTCGGCGGCGATCCCGCCCATGCGGTCAACCGCACCAGGCTCGGATCGACACCGCAGGAGACGGCACTGCCGCCCACGCTCCGGGTGGGAGAGGTCGTCGACTTCATCGGACGCCACTTCGCGGACCGCGTGCCGACGGCCGCCCTGGCGGAACAGTTCGGTCTCGGTGACCTCCTCCGACGCCAGACGGGCTCGCTCTCGGGCGGCCAGCAGCGCCGCCTCGCGGTCGCGCTCGCGTTCGTCGGCAGACCGCGTCTCGTGCTCCTCGACGAGCCGACGACGGGCCTCGACGTCGACGCCCGCCGAACCCTCTGGGACGCGATCCGCCGGCAACACGAGCTCGGGGCGACCATCGTCCTCACCAGTCACTACCTCGAGGAGATCGAAGCGCTCGCCGAGCGTGTCGTGGTCCTGGGTGGCGGACGGGTCATCACCGACGCCCCGCTGCGCGACGTCCTCGGGCTCGTCGGTATCCACCGGGTGCGGCTCCGGACCACCGACCCCGGAGCGGTGGAGCGGCTCACCGGGGTCGTCCAGGCGAGTCGTGACGGTGACGCCGTCGAACTGGACGTCCGTGACGCCGACGCGTTCGTGCGCGAGCTCGTCCGGTCCGAGGCCCCGTTCACCGATCTCGCCGTGCGCGGAGCGACCCTCGAGGAGGCGTTCCTGACCCTCACCGCGGATGCCCGGGCGGACGTCGAACGGAGCGCCGCCTGATGGCCACCACCGTCCAGCTCACCGCCCTGCACGCGCGGTACTCCCTGCTCGAGACCGTGCGCGTCCCGATCGCGCTGATCGGCTCGCTCGTCTTCCCGGCGCTCTCGCTACTGTTCTTCGTCGTCCCGCAGGCGCAGGTCGCCGGCGATCCCGTCATCGCGACCCAGGCGGTCATCTCCCTCATCGTCTTCGCCGTGCTCGCCAACTCCCTGTTCGGCTTCGGTTTGACCATCGCCCAGGCGAGGGAACAGGCGTGGGATCCGTACCTCCGCACGCTTCCGGTGACGGGTGTCGCCCGTGTTCTCTCGCACCTGTGCTCGGTCGGCCTCCTCGGGTTCGCGGCCGTCATACCGGTCGTCGTGCTCGGCGCGTCCCTGACCGCAGCCACCACGACTCCGATGGGACTGCTCGGCGGCATCGTGGCGCTCCTGGTGGGTGCCCTGCCGTTCATGCTCCTCGGCACCGCGATCGGGTACGCCCTCCCGAGCAAGGCCGCGATCGCCGTGGTGCAGGTGGTCATGTTCTCGCTGGCCTTCGCCGGCGGACTGTTCATCCCACCGTTCCTCTTCGCCCCGTGGCTCGACCGGCTGTCCATGTTCCTCCCGAGCCGTCAGACCCGGGAGCTCGTCGTCTGGGCGGTCCAGGGTGGCGAGTTGCCGTGGTGGTCGTGGGTCGGCGTCCTGGCGTGGACGCTCGTCCTGACCGTCGTCGTCCTCGCCCTCTACCGCCGCGACGAGGGCCGCCGCTACCGCTGAGGTCGACGGACACCTCGCCGAACACCGGCCGTTCCCGCGTGCCGTCATACGTCGACACACACCGTGCACCGGCCGCGAGGCGCTCGTACGCTGACGTCCATCCCGGCCGGTCCACGGCCCCTCGACGAGCGGATGGAGCGACCCGTGTCCAGCAGCGCAGACCAGACGAACGCCGCCGACCGATCGACGGGCGCGCACTGATGGGAGCGCCCGTCGTGTTCGGCACCGGCCCGATCTCGGTCGACGACCTCGTGGCCGTGTCCCGTGACGACGCCATCGTCGTCCTCGACACCCCGGCGCTCGACCGCATCGGCGCCGGCCGGGCCATCATCGACCGGCAGACGACGCCGGTCGGAGTCGGCGCTCAGGGTTCTCGGCCACATGGTCCACGGATCCCTGGGGCCGCCGGGGGACGAGCGGCTCCGCGCACCGCGACGCTCGACGTCTCGGCAGTGGAGGAGCGCGTCGTCCATGACCGCCGTGGCGGCATCGGACTGCCGCTCTCGGTGGACCGTGCTCGGGCGGTGGTCGCCGCCCGGCTCGCCGGCTGGACCCGTGGGGCATCCGGGATCCGCCTCGAGACCGCCGTGTTCGTCGCGGAACTCCTCAACCGTGGGGTGACCCCGGTGATCCCGTCCATCGGCTCCCTCGGCGACGGCGACGAGACCCACCTGGCATCCGTCGCGACGCTCGTGATCGGACAGGGGGAGGCGGTCCTCGCGGGCGAACGGCTCCCCGCGCAGGTCGCCCTGTCACGGGTCGGGCTCGCGCCGCTCGACCTCGCTGTGCACGAGGGGCTGGCGTTCGTCCACCACAACGCCTACTCCCTCGGCGTCGGCGCGCTCGCCCTCCACCGGCTCGGCGCGCTCAGTCGACTCGCGGACACCACGAGCGCACTCTCGTCCCGGGCGGCTGCGCGGTCCGGGCGCGGCGGGCGAGGACCGGCGTTCGACGCGACGGTCCTCGCGGGCACCCCGTCGGCCGGCACCCGGGCGAGTGGCGAGCGGATCTCCGAGTTGTTGGCGACGCCGGTCGGCCCGGAGGGTGCGCGCGGCGGAGGGGAACGAGACGGACTGCGGCTCCGGGCGACCCCACAGATCAACGGTGCCCTCGCCGACGAGGTCACCGCGGCCGTCCTACTCATCGAAGCGACACTCGGAACGGCCTCGGAGGATCCACTCGTCGACCAGGCGTCGGGTGTCCTGCGGACCGGCGGGTTGCTCCACGGCGCGCGGCTCGCCCGCGCCTTCGACGGGCTGCGCGCGGCCATCGCGCACACCGCCGCTGCGGCCGAGCGACGGCTCAGACGCATCGACGGAGGCGGGGCCGACCACCGGGGGACCGGGCACGGGCTCGCACCGGGTCGGCTCGGTCAGTCGGCCGCGGACCTCGTCGCCGAACTGCGCGTGCTCGCGACCCCGGTCGTCACCGCCGGCGTGCCGGATGAGGCCTCGGACGACCCGGCCTCCTTCGCCGGGACCTCGCTGCGACTGCTGGAACGCTCGACCGCCCTCTTCGCGGACGTGCTGGCGGTCGAGGCGATCGTCGCGGCGGACGCGCTCGGCCCGGGCGAGCACGACGAGTGGGCGGTCGGGTTCTCCGTCGCCCATGCCGGCCTCCGGTCGGCGATCGAGCAGGAGCTGCACGGTCAGCAGCTCGTCACGGCGGCCCTCGCCGCGTTGGGCGTCGACCGATCCTGAGCGACGGCGGCCGGCGGGTGACGGTGCGCGGGCGCACCCACGTCGTCGCATGCCATGTATTTCGACACGTGTCGAGGGGGTGGGCGATGTCGGTGCCCTCCGGTAGGTTCGGACCACCGACCGAGAGACGTTCAGCGAGCCACCGACCGCGGCGGCGACGGCCCTTGGAAGACGACCTGTCACGAACAGCCGTGCAAAGAAGAGGCATCGGTCCAGCATGATCTCCTTCGAGCACGTCTCCAAGCGCTTCGACGACGGCACCCTCGCGGTCGACGACTTCTCCCTCACGATCCCGTCGCGTTCCACCACGGTCTTCGTCGGGTCCTCAGGCTGTGGCAAGACCACGCTCCTGCGGATGATCAACCGCATGGTCGATCCGAGCGAGGGACGCATCGTCATCGACGACGAGGTCGTCTCCGCCGTCGACCCCGTCCGTCTCCGTCGCCGCATCGGCTATGTCATGCAGAACTCCGGTCTCCTCCCGCACCGCACCGTGATCGACAATGTGGCGACGGTGCCCATGCTCACCGGCGTCAACAAGAAGCAGGCCCGGGCGGACGCCCTCACCCTCCTCGACACCGTCGGACTCGATCGCGCGCTCGCCGACCGGTACCCGAGTCAGTTGTCCGGTGGCCAGCAGCAGCGCGTCGGCGTCGCACGAGGCCTTGCGATCGACCCGAACATCCTGCTGATGGACGAGCCGTTCGGTGCCGTCGACCCGCTCGTGCGTGCCGAGCTCCAGCGGGAGCTGCTCCGACTGCAGCGCGACATCGCGAAGACGATCGTGTTCGTCACCCACGACATCGACGAGGCCTTCCTCCTCGGCGACCAGGTCGTCATCCTGCAGAAGGGCGGCCACATCGCCCAGGTCGGCACGCCGGCCGAGATCGTCGCCAACCCAGCCGACGACTTCGTCGCCCAGTTCATCGGCGCCGATCGCGGCCAGCGGACCCTGCACGTCGAGCGCGTCGACGGACGCGACGTCGTCGTCGACGAGTCGGGCCGCCCCGCCGGCGTCCTCGGAGCCGGGCCCGGCGCAGGCGACCGCACCGGCCTGGACGTCCGGAAGGACGGCGCATCCACATGAGCTGGGTCATCGCGAACTGGGACATGATCTGGGACCTCACCCTCACCCATGTCCAGCTGAGCCTGCCCCCGATCATCCTGGGCTTCCTCATCTCCCTACCCCTCGGCTGGCTCGCACACCGGTACCGGTGGTCGCGAGGCGTGCTACTCACGCTGAGCGGCATCCTCTACGCGATCCCGTCCCTGCCGCTCTTCGTCCTCATGCCGTCCCTCATCGGCACGAAGATCCTCGATCCGGCGAACGTCGTGATCGCGCTCACCATCTACGCCGTAGCCCTGCTCGTCCGCACGGTCGCCGACGCGCTCGACGCCGTCGACGCCGGGGTCCGGCAGTCGGCCCAGGCCGTGGGGTTCTCCACCGGCCAGCGGTTCTGGCGGGTGGAGTTCCCACTGGCGGGTCCGCTCATGCTCGCCGGCGTCCGCGTGGTCTCCGCGAGCACCATCAGCCTGCTGAGCGTCGGCGCCCTCATCGGCGTGACGAACCTCGGCTACCTCTTCACCGACGGCTACAACCGGCAGTTCCCGATCGAGATCCTGACCGGCATCGTCGGGACGGTCGTGATCGCGATCGTGTTCGACGTCCTGCTGGTGCTCCTCGGCCGAATCCTGATGCCGTGGACGCGGATCAGCTCGAAGGGTGCGATCCGTCGTCGTCGCGCGGCCACCGAAGCCCGTGAGCTGGCGACCGCCGGGGGAGGAGCCGCATGATCAACTTCCTCGCCGCCTTCGCCTGGATCCTCGACCCCGCGCACTGGGAGGGCCCCGGCGGCATCCCTGTTCGGGTACTCCAGCACCTGGCCGTGACCGGCCTGACCGTCCTCATCGCCTGCGTCATCGCGATCCCGCTCGGGCTCCTCATCGGGCACACCGGGAAGGGACGAGAGGTCGCGGTCGCGATCACCGGCGCGCTCCGGGCGCTGCCCACGCTCGGTCTGCTCTCGCTCCTCGCACTCATCACCCTCGGGTGGGGCTTCTCCAGCACGAGTCTCGTCCCCGCGATCACGGCCCTCGTCGTGCTCGCCGTCCCGCCGGTCCTGGCCGGTGCGTACGGAGGGGTCGAGGCGATCGACCGCCAGACCATCGACGCCGCGCGTGCCGTCGGGATGAACGAGTGGCAGATCCTCGGCAAGGTGGAGATCCCGCTCGCGCTCCCGCTCATGATCGGTGGCGTGCGCTCGGCCGTCCTGCAGACGATCGCGACCGCGACCGTCGTCGCGTTCCTCACCAACGGCCCCGGTCTCGGTCGCTACATCCTCGACGGTCTGCCCGTACGGGACTACGCGCAGATGCTCGCCGGCTCGATCATCATCATCGTGCTCGCCCTCCTCCTCGAGGGCGTCTTCTCCCTGCTGCAGCGTGCCGTCGTGCCGCGCGGCGTCCAGGCGACCCACACACGGGTCGACGAGACCCGGGGTCACGCCACGAGCGGTGGCGACCGGTCCACCGCTCCAGACCCCGTCGTCGCAGAAGCGGAGGCGAACATGCAGACCGCGGCATACCGCAACGACTGAAGCGTCCCACCACCCCGGGTGACAGCACCGCCCGGCTCCCAGACCCACAACGGCACCACCGTTCTCGCCCATCACAGATAGGAAACACCATGTTCACAGTTCGACAGGGTCGACGCCTCGCCGTCGGCATCGCCGCGACCGCCGTCGCGGCCCTCGCACTCAGCGCCTGCTCCGCAGGCGACCCGACCGCCGGGGAGACCGCGGCATCCGACACGATCACGGTCGGCTCCGCCGGATTCCCCGAGTCGGAGATCATCGCGCAGATCTACATCCAGGCGCTCGAGGCCAACGACATCAAGACGGCCGAGTCCCTGAACATCGGCGCTCGCGACGTCTACATCGCAGCGCTCGAAGACGGCTCGATCGACCTCGTCCCCGACTACAGCGGCAACCTGCTGCAGTTCTTCGACGACTCCGCCACGGCCACCTCGAGCGACGAGGTCTACTCCGCCCTGCAGGAGGCCACGCCCAAGGGCTACGAGGTCCTCGACCAGTCCAAGGCGGAGGACAAGGACTCCTACAACGTCACGAAGGAGTTCAGCGAGGCGAACAACGTCACGAGCCTCGCCGACCTCGCGGCCCTCACCATCCCGCTCGCCATCGGCGGCGCACCCGAGTTGGCTGAGCGCCCGTACGGACCGAAGGGCCTGACCGAGGTGTACGGCGTCCCCGCCGACAAGCTCACCTTCGTCCCGATCAGCGACGGCGGCGGCGCCCAGACCACCGCGGCCCTGCTCGACGGTACGGTCCAGCTCGCCGACATCTACACCACGACCCCGTCGATCACCGAGAACGACTTCGTCACGCTCGAGGACCCGGAGAACCTGATCCTCCCGCAGAACGTCCTGCCGCTGATCAACTCGGCCAAGGCCAGCGACAAGGTCAAGGAGGTCTTGAACGCCGTGTCGGCGGAGCTGACCACAGAAGACCTCATCGAGCTCAACGCCCGCAACCAGGGCGACGAGAAGGCAGCTCCGAAGACCCTCGCGGCCGACTGGCTGAAGGACAAGAAGCTCTTCGACTGAGCAGCAGCCACACGTCGATGGCGTCGTCCGGTCCTCCGGGCGGCGCCATCGCGCTGTTCGCGGGGAGCGCATCCGGCTGCAGCCGGATGTCCAGGGGGTCTCCGACACCTGAGGAGTTGGTAGCGTCAGGGTATGAGTTCCGAGACCCCCGCAGAGTTCATCGCGTCCTGGACCGCCTGGCACACCGCTCGCGAGCGTTCCGTCCGCGCACCCCACGGTATCGCCGCCCTCCGGTTCACCCACTGGCTGACCGAGGAGGCGACCGCCCTCGAGGGCGCGCCGGGCACCTGGCGTGCGGACGCGACCGGCATCGTCGGTGAGCGGCTCACGGGGACCGGACTGACCACGCCGAGTGGCGCCCAGATCATGACCGACCGCGTCGAGCTGGTCCACGGCGACGAACTGCACTTCGGCGACGCGCTGCTCCGAGGCATGGAGCGGGACGGCGTGTACGCCCTGCGCGTGCTCGACCCGGAGGCACCGACGCGGACCTCGCTCGACGGCATCAGCGCGTTCGCCCCCGACGTCGCCTGGATCCGGCCGGCGCGGTTCGTGCCGTCCCCGGACGTCACGGTCGAGACCGAGTCGATCGACGGCCACGTCACCACCGAGACACCGGTCGGCCGTGTCGAGTTCGAGCTCGGTGATGAAGCGGTGTCGCTGACGGTCACCGGCGGTCCGAACGGACTCTGGGCGGTGTTCTCCGACGGCACGAGTGGCGACGAGAGCTACCGGTTCCGTTTCATCAGCATGCCGGCCCCGACCTCGGACGGCCACGTCCTCGTCGACTTCAACCGCGCGTACCTGCCGCCGTGCGCATTCAGCGACCACTACGTGTGCCCGCTGCCGGCGCCGAACAACCGGCTCCGTACGCGGATCACGGCGGGCGAGCGACTGCCGCTCGGCCAGTAGGTCCCGGGCCACGGACCCCGCATGACCAACCGGCTCGCCGAGGCGATGAGCCCGTATCTCCGATCGCACGCCGAGCAGCCGGTCGACTGGTACCCGTGGGGGCCTGAGGCCTTCGCCGAGGCGGCCCGTCGCGACGTCCCCCTGCTCGTCTCGATCGGCTACTCGACGTGTCACTGGTGTCACGTCATGGCGCGCGAGTCGTTCTCGGACGAGCACATCGCCGAGCTCCTCCGACGCGACTTCGTGGCGGTGAAGGTCGACCGCGAGGAGCATCCGGACGTGGACGCCAGTTACCTCGCCGCCGCCGGCGCGTTCACCCATGACCTGGGCTGGCCGCTGAACGTGTTCGTGACGCCGCGCGGACACGTCTTCCACGCGGGCACCTATTCGCCTCCCGTGCCGCTCCGCGGGCATCCCTCGTTCCCACAGGTGCTCGAGGCCGTCAGGGTCGCGTGGACCGAGCGACGTGAGCAGGTCGTCGCGAGCGCCGACGGGCTCGCGCGGGCGATCGCCGAGACGATGTCGTCCACGGATGACGCGCCGCTGCCGGAGACCGGCGAGCTCGATGCGGCGGTCGAGGCGGTCGAGGCGCTCGAGGACCGGGAGCTCGGTGGCTTCGGCACGGCTCCGAAGTTCCCGATGGCCCCGCTGTTCGACTTCCTGCTCACGCCGCGCGAGGGGGACGCCGCTCGCCGCGGTGTCGACCTCGCGCAACGCACCCTCAGGACGATGGGGGCATCGGCGCTCCGTGACCCGGTCGAAGGAGGGTTCTTCCGGTACGCGGTCAACCGGGACTGGAGCGAGCCGCACTACGAACGCATGCTGACGGACAATGCGCTCCTCCTCACCGCCTACACCCGGGTTTGGGCCGAGCGTCCGAGCTCCTGGGCGGCCGGTGTCGCCGCCGGGATCGCCGAGTTCCTCATCGGCACGCTGCAGCAGCCGAGCGGCGGCTTCGGGTCGGCGCAGGACTCCGAGAGCATCGTCGACGGCGTCGGATCGGAGGGCGGCTACTACCGACGCGATGCGGACGGCCGGGCGACGCTGACCCCGCCTGCCGTGGACCGCAAGGTGCTCACCGGCTGGAACGGGCTCGCGATCGGCGCGCTGGCGGAGGCCTCGACGGTCTTCGACCGTCCCGAGTGGCTCGAATCGGCGAGGTGGGCGGCGGACGCGGTGGTCGAGAACCACCTCGGCTCGGATGGCACGCTCGCCCGGGCCTCGCTCGATGAACGGCGGTCGGGTGCGTCGGCGACCCTCGAGGACTACGGGATGCTCGCGGAGGGGCTCCTGCGCCTCGGCCTCGCGACGGGCGAGGTCCGCTACGCGGAGGTCGCCCGCGACCTCGTCGACCGGTGCTTGTCAGACGAGACCGTGACCGACGAGACCCTGCCCGACGACACCGTGACCGACGCCCCCTCCGCCACGGTGGCCGGCTTCATCCTGCCTGGTGGTGGCGACCCGGTGCTGTCGGCCCAGGGCATGCGGATCGACGGCGACCCGTCGGAGGGCGCGTATCCCTCGGGGATCTCGTCGCTCGGACGCGCGTCGCTGCTGCTGTTCCAGCTGACGGCTGACGGCCGGTTCCGGGACGCCGCCGAGGGCGCGGTCCGGTTCGCCGCGTCGGCTGCGCTGTCGGCACCGACCGCGTTCGGCGCGAGTCTCGCCCTGGCGGCATCGCTCGCCGGTCCGGCGTCGCAACTCATCGTCGTCGAATCGGATCGGGTGGATCCGGACGAGGACGAGGATCGTGCGACGGCGGACCGGGCGATGCGCGACGCGGTCAGGACGCGCCGGGACGACGTCGTGGCGGTGGTCTCCGAGCGGCAGGCGGCGGCTTGGGCGACGAGCGGGTTCGACGTCTTCGCCGAACGGACGAGTCGCGACGGCCGGTTGACCGCCTACCAGTGCCGGGACTTCGTCTGCCGGCTCCCCGTGACGGACGTGGCGCAGCTCGACGCCCGCTGATCCAGCGCACCCGTCGACCCGACACGCGGATGGGTCAGGCTCCGAACGAGCCGTCCGGACGGCCGAACCGCAGCTCGCGTGCTTCTGAGCGCCAGCGCCCGAGTCCACCGTCGAGGAGCGCGACGCGCTCGTACCCGGCTCCGGTCAGCGCCGCCCGCAGGCGCTCGGCGGAGCGCCCGTCGAGCTGGTCGTACAGGACGAGCGTGTGCTGCTCCGTGACGCCGATGGCGGCCGCACCGCGTCGGACCTCCTCCGCTGAGGACGCTCCGAGCCCCCGGCCTGTATCGAGCAGTTCGACGAACACGGCGCCGGGGACGTGCCCGTCGAAGAGGTACAGGTCGTAGCCGCTCACCAGCCGCACCGGGCCGTCGTCCAGCGGAGGCAGCTCGACGACACTCGCGTCGAGGACGATGAGGCTCTCGCTGCCGAGATGGTCCGCGAGCCACTGGGTGGAGACGAGCGGGTCCACCAGGAACGGCGCGTGCGTGGAGGTCATGCGCCCACCGTAGGAGGCCGCGGCCCGGATGACCACGGTGGTCGGCAACACGCGGTCACACGACGCCGGGGTTCAGCACTCGATGACGTTGACCGCGAGACCGCCCTCGCTCGTCTCCTTGTACTTCGTCGACATGTCGACGCCGGTCTGGCGCATGGTCTCGATCACGGTGTCGAGCGACACCAGGTGCGTCCCGTCGCCGTGCAGCGACAGCCGTGCGGCGCTGACGGCCGTCGAGGAGGCGATCGCGTTGCGTTCGATGCACGGGACCTGGACGAGCCCGCCCACCGGGTCGCACGTGAGGCCGAGGTGGTGCTCCATCGCGATCTCCGCGGCGTTCTCGACCTGACGCGGTGTGCCGCCGAGGACGGCGCACAGGGCACCGGCGGCCATGGCGCAGGCCGAGCCGACCTCGGCCTGGCAGCCGCCCTCGGCCCCGGAGATGGACGCGTTCGCCTTGAAGAGCGAGCCGATGGCGGTCGCGGTGAGCAGGTAGCGACGGATACCGTCGAGCGAGGCGCCCGGCACGAACCGCAGGTAGTAGCTCCCGACGGCCGGGATGATCCCCGCGGCCCCGTTCGTGGGCGCGGTCACGACCCGCCCGCCGGAGGCGTTCTGCTCGTTGACCGCCAGGGCGAACGCGTGCAGCCACTCCGTGGGGAGCTCACGCCCGCTCTCGGCCTCGGCCACGTCGAGGCGCTCACGGACGGCACGTGCCCGGCGCTTGACGCCGAGACCGCCCGGGAGGGTGCCGGTGTCGGCGAGCCCGGCGGTCACGCACTCGTGCATGGCCGTCCAGATGGCGTCGAGGCCGGCGTCGACCTCGACGGCTGGCCGCAGGGCTTCCTCGTTGCGTCTCGCGATCGCGTCGATCGGGAGTCCCGTCTCGTCGCAGAGCCCGATGAGCGCCTCAGCGGTCCGGAACGGCATCGGCACGGGTGTCGACGGCAGCACCGTGCTCGGGTCGTCGCCGTCACGACGGATGAAGCCGCCGCCGACGGAGTAGTACGTCTCGGAGCGCACCGGGAGGTCGCTCCGCTGGTCCCAGGCGTGGAGGGTCATGGCGTTCGGGTGGCCCGGCAGCCTCGTCCTGGGTACGAACGAGACGTCGTCCTTCGAGAACGCGATGGCCCGCGTCCCGGCGAGCGTGAGCGGAGCGCCGTCGGGGTGATCGCTCCAGGCCCGTCGGACCTCGGCAGGATCGCACCCTTCGGGGGTGAGCCCCCGGAGTCCCGCGACGACGGCGTCGGGGGTGCCGTGGCCGATGCCGGTCGCGCCGAGCGATCCGTACAACGAGCACGTGACGCGGTCGACCCGGTCGAGCAGTCCGTCGTCCGCGAGCCCGGTGGCGAAGGCCAGGGCCGCCCGCATCGGTCCGACCGTGTGCGAGCTGGACGGCCCGATCCCGATGGAGAAGAGGTCGAACGCGGACACGTATGCGGTCACTGGACGACCCCCTTCGGTGCGACTGGCTCCTCTCACTCTAAGCGCCTTCGGCGTCGGGTGCGGTGTCAGCGGGTGTCAGCGGCAGGTGAGCGCTCCGTGAGCGCCCCCGCCCACACTGTTGTCCGGGTCGCCCACCGGCGGTCCACACCTGATTTCGAAAGGCATCCGCATGAGCATCAGCTCCGACTGGGCGATCGAAGCCCACGGCCTCGTGAAGACCTTCGGCGACAACCGGGCGGTCGACGGCGTCGACCTCTCGGTCCGCACCGGCACCGTCTACGGCGTCCTCGGCCCGAACGGCGCCGGCAAGACCACCACCATCAGCATGCTGGCGACGCTCCTGCGTCCTGATGCCGGCACCGCCACCGTCTTCGGTCACGACATCCAGCGGGAGTCGCAGGTCGTGCGCCAGCTCATCGGCGTGACCGCGCAGTTCGCGTCGGTCGACGAGAACCTCTCCGCCACCGAGAACCTCGTCATCTTCTCGCGACTGCTCGGACTCGGCCGCGCGGAGGCGAAGCGCAAGAGCGCGGAACTCCTCGAGGAGTTCGGCCTGAGCGACGCGGCGTCGCGACCCCTGAAGAAGTTCTCCGGCGGCATGCGTCGTCGTCTCGACCTCGCGGCGAGCCTCATCGCCCAGCCGCCCCTCATCTTCCTCGACGAGCCGACCACGGGCCTCGACCCGCGGACCCGCGCGCAGATGTGGGACACGATCCGCCAGCTGGTCGCGACGGGCTCGACCGTCCTCCTGACCACCCAGTACCTCGACGAGGCGGATCAGCTCGCCGACCGGATCGCCGTCATCGACCGCGGTCTCGTCGTCGCCGAGGGCACCTCCGACGAGCTGAAGGCCTCCGTCGGCGAGTCGTCGCTGCAGCTGCGGCTCGCGGACCCCGCCGACCTGGAGGATGCGCGACGGGTCATCTCGAGCGTCCTCGGCGTGGACACCGTCGTGTCGCCGGAGGCCACCCGCATCACGGCCCCGATGCGCGACCCCGACGCCGTGACCGACCTGTTCATCACGCTCCGGGAAGCCGGGATCCGGCTCGCGGAGATGAGCGTCCAGAAGCCGACGCTCGACGAGGTCTTCCTCACCCTCACCGGGCACGGCGTCGAGGCGGACGACGCCGACGCCGTGTCCGACACCGATTCCCTCGACACCGCAGAGCAGGTCCACGCATGAGCACGATCACCATCACCCCGGCCGCAGACCGGTCGCTCCGGAACCACGTCAGCCTCTCGCAGACGGTCCGCAACTCCTTCACCATGGCGTACCGCGGACTGCTCAAGATCAAGCGCACGCCCGAGCAACTGATCGACGTGACGGTCCAGCCGATCATCTTCACGCTGATGTTCACGTACATCTTCGGCGGCGCGATCGCCGGCGACGTCGCGAGCTATCTGCCGATCATCATCCCGGGCATCCTGGTCCAGACCGTCATCACGACCTCGGTCGTGACCGGCATCCAGCTCCGCGAGGACATGGACAAGGGCGTGTTCGACCGCTTCAAGTCGATGCCCATCGCCCGCATCGCACCGCTGGCCGGTGCCCTCCTCGCCGACACGGTGCGCTACACGATCGCCACGACGCTCACCTTCGCGATGGGCTTCGTCATGGGGTACCGACCGGAGGGCGGCATCGGCTTCGTGGCCCTCGCCGGCCTCCTCGTGATCGTCTGCGCCTGGGCCATCAGCTGGATCTTCGCGTTCTTCGGGGTCATCGCCCGGAGCGCGAGCAGCGTGCAGGGCATCTCCTTCCTCGTCCTGTTCCCGCTGACGTTCCTCTCGAACGCCTTCGTCAACCCGGAGACGATGCCGAGCTTCCTCCAGGGCTTCGTGGACGTGAACCCCGTCTCGCACCTCGTGACCGCGGTCCGCGACCTCGCGAACACGGGTGTCTTCGGCGGTGACGCCTGGCTGGCGCTCCTCGGTGCCGCCGTCATCGTGGCGGTCTTCGCACCGCTCACCGTGCGGGCGTACATGCGCCGCGCCTGACGACGAGACGACCGCAGCGACCGATCAGCGCGCCGCCAGGGCAGGACTGCCGAGCAGTTCGAACGCTCTGGCGGCGCTCTCGTGCGCCTGCAGGGGGAGGGTCCGCTCGGCGAGGCGGTCGCGCTCGGTCGCTGTGAGGCGCGCCGCCGCTGCTGCCTCGTGTGGTGTGCGGACGAGCGATGGGATGTCCTGACGGGAGGCGAGCGCACTGGCGAGCGCGACGAGCTCGGCGCCGATCAATCGCACTTCGTCGTCGTCCGAGCGGACGTACCAGGCGCCGAGGGCGACGACGGTGGAACCGAGCACCGGTCGGTCGAACCGGTTCGGGAGGAGGCGTCCCAGCGCGAGGGTGCGGGTGCGGACCCGCCGCACGAGACGCTGGACCTCGGTGGCATCCGGGACGCCGTCCAGCACGGCGGCGGCGATCGCGGCGGAGCCGACGAGGGTGAACCACGGCGATCGTCGCGACTCACCCGGAGCGAACGCGACGAGCGCCTTCCCGTAGAGCTCGGCTCCCCGTGCGGCGTCGCCCTGGGCCCGCGCGATCTCGGCGAGACCGGCCCAGCCGATCGACCGGCGTTCGGGGAGCGGGGCGAACGCGGAGAACGAGACGTCGTCCGAGAGGAACCGGTCGAGCACGGTGGCGGCGGCGGCGTGGTCACCACGGGCGATGTCGCCGATCGCGATCAGCCACTCGAGTTGACGGAGGTCCGCCTCGGCACCGATCGCGGTCAGCCCCTCGGCAGCGCGGGCCGCCCAGACGAGCGCCTCCTCCGGCTCGTCGTTCTGGCTGTGCAGTTGGGCGAGCATGTGCGCACTCATGGCGGCGCCCCAGACATCTCCGAGCGTGAGCGAGAGGTCGTTCGCGCGCAGGGCGGCCGCTTCGGCGGCGCGGGGGTCGCCGTCGTTCTCCGCCGCCTGTGCCGACATGAGGTTTCCGAGGTTCGCGACGTGCGGGTCGGTCGACCGGGAGTACCCGCGGAGGAGGGCCTCCGCGCGTTCGGGGCGACCCGCGACCAGCAACAGGCTGACCATCGCGCGCATCCGTGGGGCCTGTGTCGTCCGCGCCCGTTCGAGTCGGCGGAGGACGCCGATCGCCCGCGCGGACGTGCGGGGATCGGTGGCGAGGAACGTCACGGTGATGATGGCGACGGCGATGGCGGGGGTGTCGGTCGACACCGACTCCGGGTCCTGGTGGCGGAGCACGTCGAGGACGGCCGCGCCGAAGACCAGGACCTCCTGATGCGCGCTGCGGATCGTCCAGAAGAGGGCGAGTGCTGCGAAGACCGGGGCGACGACATCGGCGCGATCCTCGGCGACGGCCCCGCGGAGCACGTCCACCAGGGTGTCCTGTTCGACGGCGAGGCGCGCGAACGCCGCCACCTGTCGAGGGCCTTGCATGGCGGGGAGGAGCGTCTCCGCGAGTGCGACCGCCCATGTCCGCGTGCGGTCGAGTACGAGGTCGTCCTCGTGCGCCTCGGCGGACTTGATCGCGCCGAACTCGCGGACCGTCTCCAGCATCCGGAACCGGACGGTCCCGGTGGCCGGGTCGTCCTGCACGGTGAGCAACGACTGGCCGACGAGCGCGTCGAGCGCCTCCACGACTTCGACCTCGGGGGCGAGCGCTGCAGTCGCCTCCAGATCGAAGCCGTCGGGAAATCTGGACATGCGACGGAGGACGACACGTTCGTGCTCGCCCAGGAGGTTCCAACTCCAGTCGATGACGGCGAGGAGGGTGCGGTGGCGCTCAGGAGCACTGCGATCACCGGCGGTCAGCAGGGTGAAGCGGTTCCCGAGTCGTCGCTCGATCTCCTCGACCGACATGGATCTGGTGCGCGCCGCCGCGAGTTCGATCGCCAGCGGGAGCCCGTCGAGTTTCGCGCAGAGACGCGCCGCGACGTCGAGTGGCACATGGAGACCTGGACGGGCGGCGCGGGCACGCTCGACGAACAGCCGCACCGCCGGGCCCGCGTGTTCGAGGTCGGTGCCGTCCACGGCGGCGTCCAGCGGGTCGAGCTGGTAGACGTGCTCGGCGGCGATCGACAACGGGCTCCGACTCGTCGCGAGGACGCGGAGGTCGCCGGCCCAGGCCAGCGCATCGGCGATCCAACGTGCCGCCGCGTCCACGAGGTGCTCGCAGTTGTCCATCACGAGCAGCGTCGGCCGTTCCGAGAGACGGTCGATGATGCGCTCGCGCAGTTCGACCGGCTGCACCATGATCGCTTCGCTCAGCCGACGCGGGGTCGGAGCCTCGCGGATGCCGAGTGCGGTCGCGACCGCGAGTGGCAGATCGTCCGGGTCCCGCACGCTCGCCAGTTCCACCACGACGACACCGGGTGTGGTCGTGGTGGCACGTCGGGCGACCTCCTGGGCGAGTCGGGTCTTCCCGAGGCCACCGGGGCCGAGGATCGTGGTCAGGCGGACCTCGGACACGAGCCTGCCGATCGCGTCGAGGTCGGTGTCGCGACCGAGGAGTTCGTTCGGCGCCGTCCGGAGCCCGAGCACCATGCTGGAGACCCCGGTGGTCACCGGAGTAGCCACCGGCGGAGACGCCTCGACGGCGTCCTGCAGGAGTGCCGTGTGCGCCGCGACCAGTGCCGACGTCGGGTCGGCACCGAGTTCGTCGCGGAGCCGGTGACGGTGATCGGCGAAGAGCTGCATCGCGTCGGAGCGACGTCCGCTCTGCGCGTAGGCGTTGAAGAGCATCAGCTGGGTGGCGTCGTCGAGGGGGTCGGCGGCGACGAGCGCCTCGAGATCGGTGATCACGGCCGCGCCGTCGCCGAGCTCGAGGCGGCTCTGAGCACGCACCCGACGCAGCTCGTCGCGGAGTCGCGCCGCGCGGTGCGCCAGCTCCTCGCCGATCGGACCGTCCAGTTCAGCGCCGGGATCACCCGTCCAGAGGAGGAGCGCGTCCCGGGCGAGCATGTCGGCGGTGTCCGGGTCTGCGGCGCGGATGGCCGTCGACGCCGCATCGGCCGCCCGCGCGGCGGCGTGGAGGTCGACCAAGGACTGGTCGATCGACAGTCGATAGCCGGCGGCCGAGGAGTCGATGAGGTCGGGTGCCGACACGGCGCGCACCCGTGAGACCAGGGTCTGCAGTGCAGCTTTCGCACCCGCGGGCGGTGCGTCGTCCCACAGCTCGTCGATGAGGGCGGCCGTCGACACGGCGCGCCCGTCCGCGAGCACCAGGATCGTCACCAGCGCTTTGGCGAGCCGGCCGCCGGGTTCGACGAGCCGACCGGTGCGTCCCTCGACGAGCACCGGCCCCAGGACGGTCACTCGGAGCTTCGACGCAGGCACGTCACGAGTGTATCCAGGGCCGTATCCCGTACCGTCCCGGTCACTGAGCCTGTCGGAGTGCGACCTGCCGACGAGTTCAGGGAACCGAGGCGTCAGCGCAGGGTCTTGCGGGCGGTGATCTGGCCGGTGTCGAAGCCGAGCAGGTGGAGGCCGCCGTGGAACCGGGCGTGCTCCACCTTGATGCAGCGGTCCATCACGACGTTCAGGCCCTTCGACTCGCCGTACTCGGCGGCCTCCTGGTTCCAGATGCCGAGTTGCACCCAGACGGTCGGAGCTCCGACGGCGACGACCTCGTCGATGACCTGGGGGATGTCACTCGCCTTGCGGAAGACGTCGACGATGTCGGGTACCTCCGGCAGGGAGGCGAGGTCGGGGTAGGCGGGCTGTCCGAGGATCTCCGTGGCGTTCGGGTTCACGAAGTAGATCCTGAAGTCGCTCGACTGCTGCAGGTAGGTGCCCACGAAGTACGAGGAACGCGCCGTGTTCGGGGAGGCGCCGACGATCGCGACGGACTTCGCCTCGCGGAGGAGCCTCAGGCGGGCCTTCGCGTCGGGGCCCGCCCAGGTGCGCTGCGAACGCAGCAGCTTCGCGAGCGGCGAATCGGCGGGCAGCGAGCAGGTGAGGCCGTTGGTGAGCCGGACCGTCTCGGTCGCGTCCTGGTCGGTCACGGTCGTGTCCTCACCGGTCACGGTCGTGTCCACACCGGTCACTGAGCCTGTTGAAGTGCTCATGCCACTACTCCTTCACCGCGGCTGCGAGCGCCTGGTCGAGGTCGTAGATGATGTCGTCAGGGTCCTCGATGCCGACGCTCAGTCGGACGATGCCCGGCAGCACACCGGCGTCGACGAGTTGCTGGTCGGACAGCTGCGCGTGTGTCGTCGATGCGGGGTGGATGATGAGCGTCTTCGCGTCGCCGATGTTCGCCAGGTGGCTCGCGAGGTCGACGGACTCGATGAGCTTCTGGCCGACCTGACGGCCACCCTTCACCTCGAAGCTGAAGACCGAGCCCGGCCCCTTCGGCAGGTACTTGTCCGCACGCTCGTGGTGCGGGTGAGCCGGGAGCCCGGCCCAGTTGACGGCGGCGATGCGCGGGTCGGCGTCGAGCCACTCGGCGACGATCCGCGCGTTGTCGACGTGGGCCTGGATCCGGAACGGCAGCGTCTCGACCCCCTGGGCGAGGAGGAAGGCCGAGTGCGGTGCGAGCGCCGGACCGATGTCGCGGAGCTGCTCGGCGCGCAGCCGGGTGAGGAAGGCGTACTCGCCGAAGTTGCCCGACCACTGCAGGCCGCCGTAGCTCGGGACGGGCTGGCCGAACAGGGGGAACTTGTCGGTGTTCCAATCGAAGCGCCCGCTCTCGACGACGACGCCACCGAGGGTCGTGCCGTGGCCGCCGAGGAACTTGGTGGCCGAGTGCGTGACGATGTCGGCACCCCACTCGATCGGGCGGTTGAGGTAGGGCGTCGCGATGGTCGAGTCGATGATCAGCGGAATGCCGTGTGCGTGCGCCACGTCGGCGAGGCCCTCGATGTCGGCGATCTCGCCCGAGGGGTTCGCGACCGTCTCGGCGAAGACGAGCTTCGTGTTCTCCTGGATGGCGGCGGCGTAGTCGGCGGCGTCGGAGGACTGCACGAAGGTGGTCTCGATACCGAACCGGCGGAGGGTGACGTCGAGCTGCGTGATCGAGCCGCCGTAGAGGTTGGCCGAGGCGACGATGTGGTCGCCCTGTCCGGCCAGCGAGGCGAAGGTGATGTACTGCGCGGCGAGACCGGAGGCGGTCGCGACGGCACCGAGGCCGCCCTCGAGGCTGGCGATGCGCTCCTCGAAGCTCGCGACCGTCGGGTTGGCGAGGCGGGAGTAGATGTTCCCGTACTTCTGCAGGGCGAAGCGGGCGGCGGCGTCGGCGGTGTCGTCGAAGACGAAGGCGCTCGACTGGTAGATGGGCAGCGCCCGTGCGCCGGTCACCTGGTCGGGGATGTTGCCCGCGTGGATCGCACGCGTGCGGAAGCCATACTCACGATCTGCCATGCGTTCACGCTACCGGAGCACCGTCGAGCGCTTCACCGTGCTGCAACATTGCGTCGCATTCGACCGCACTGCACAGGGCCTGCCCAGGGCGTCGGCGTATCGTGTGGAGCACAGCCCTGATCGGGCTGCCGGACGAGGGCGCAGTACCCGGAACGCGACAAGACTGACCACTTGGGAGTGATCGTCATGTCGTGGATCGTACTCATCGCGTCCGGCGTCCTGGAAGCCGTCTGGGCCACCGCGCTCGGCAAGTCCGAGGGCTTCACGAAGCTCTGGCCGACCGTGACGTTCGCGGGGGCGCTCGTGCTCAGCATGGCCGGCCTCGCCTGGGCCATGCGCGACATCCCGGTGGGCACCGCCTACGCGGTCTGGGTCGGGATCGGCGCAGCGCTCACCGTCGGGTACGCCATGACCTTCGGTGGCGAGCAGCTGTCGGTGGTCAAGGTGCTCCTCATCCTCGGGCTCATCGGCTGCGTCATCGGCCTGAAGATCGTGGGCGGCGAGCAGTAGTCACGCTGGTCGGACACGCACGCCTGCCTCAGGCCAGGTGCACCGCTCCGAGCGCGAGCACCGCGATGAGGAGCCAGGAGACGAGCCCGACGACGAGCGCGCGCCACCCGGTGGTGACGAGTGTGCGGACGCGGATCGCGGCACCGAGTGCGAAGAGCGCCATCGCGAGCAGTGCGGTCTGCACGCCGTCGGCGACATCGAGGACGAGCTCGGGCGCCGGGAGCAGGGTGCGGACGAGGACCGCGGCGATGAAGCCCGCGACGAACAGCGGGACGATCGGCGGTCGGGCTGCGGTCGCGGTTCCGTCGGTGTCGACCTGCGCACCGGCGCCGGCCGACACCGCCAGGAGTCGGCGGCGTTCGATCGTCGCGGCGGCGGCGACCATGGGGGCGAGGAGTACGACCCGGGTGAGCTTGACGACGACGGCGATCGCGAGTGCGCTCGTGCCGGCGATCTGGGCGGTCGCGACGACCTGACCCACGTCGTGCACACTCGCCCCCACCCAGTGGCCGAACTGCTCGTCACTGAGCCCGAGGGGGCCGCGGAGCGCCGGGAGGACGAAGATCGCGAGGGTCCCGCAGAGCGTGACGAGCGCGACGGGCGTCGCCTGTTCCTCGTCCTTCGCCTTCACGACGCCGCTCATCGCGCCGATGGCGGAGGCGCCGCAGATGGAGAAGCCCGTGGCGATGAGGAGCGGTTCGGGTCCCGTGAGCCCCAGTCTCCGGCCGAGCCACAGGGTGACGAAGAAGGTGACGACGACGATCGCCACCGTGGTGGCGAGCGTGACCCACCCCAGGCCGGCGATGTCGACGAGGCTCAGCTTCAGCCCTAACAGGACGACGCCGATCCGCATGAACCGTTTCGCGCTCATCCCGAGTCCCGGCTTCAGGACGCCCGCCGCGAGCCGCTGGAACGGCGGCAGCTGGCCCATGACCATGCCGAGCAGGACGCTCGCGGTGAGCAGCGGGACGACCGGCAGGAGGGTGTGGAGGCCCAGGGCGGCGAGCGCCGCTGCACCGGCGACGAGCACCCCGGGGAGCGCCTTCATCGTCGTCCTCCCGTCACACCCATGACGGCAACCAGGCGTGCAGGTGCCAGAACCAGTAGGGCACGGTGATCGCGGTCCAGAGCGGATACCAGAAGATGCTCAACAGCGTCGTGATGGTCACGAACACCCCGATGACGCCGACGCCGGCGAACCGTCGTTCCTCCGGGTCGTCGCGGGACCCGAGGATCTTCCCGATCGCGAAGACGAGGGCCAGGATGAGGTACGGCTCGAAGACGATCGTGTAGAACTGGAACACCGTCCGGTTCAGGTAGAGCAGCCAGGGCAGGTACCCCGCTGCGACTCCGAGGACGATGAGCCCGACCTGCCACTCGCGGTACCGGACGAGCCGGTAGACGCAGTACCCGAGCGCGACGGCGGCGCCCCACCAGATGAGCGGGTTGCCGATCGAGGTGATCGCGGAGGAGCAGGCGTCCCACGCGCAGCCGTCGGTCCCGGTGGCGGGGGACTGATAGTACATGCTCGTCGGCCGGATCATGAGCAGCCAGCCGAGCGGGTTCGCGGCGTAGGGGTGCGGGGTGCTGAGGCCGACGTGGAAGCTGTAGGCGCTCTGGTGGTAGTGGAGGAGGCTCTGGAACCAGTGGGGGACCCACGCGAAGGTGCCGGTCCAGGCGTTGCCCACCGCGTCCGCCCACTGACGGTCGTACCCGCCAGACGTCCTGATCCACCCGGTCCAGCTGGCGAGGTACACGAGGGCGGCCACGGGGACGAGGGTCACGAAGGACACGGGGCCCTGTTTGAGGACCGCCGCGCTCGCCCACAGGCTGAGGCCCAGTCGGCGTCGGAGCAGGAGATCCGTGACGATCACGTACACCCCGAACGCGGCGAGGAAGTACAGTCCGTTCCATTTGACCGCGGTGGCCGCGCCGAACGCGACCCCTGCGGCGAGCAGCCACGGCCGCCACCAGAGGACGGGACCCCAGGCCGGATCGGCGCCCCTCGTCCGGGCTGACGCGACCTTCGCCGTCAGGCGTGACGCGTGCCACGACCGGTCCAACAGGATCGCGCCGAATCCCGCCAGCACGAAGAACATGACGAAGTTGTCGAGCAGCGAGACCCGGGCCATGACGATCGCGTGCCCGTCGATCGCGAACAGGAACCCGGCCAGGACGGCGAGGACCGAGGAAGTGAACAACCGCTTGGCGATGAGCGTGACGAGCAGGACCGCGAGCGTTCCGGCGATCACGGTGGAGATGCGCCACCCGGTGCTGTCGTCGATGCCGAACACGGCGATGCCGAGCGCGATCAGCCATTTGCCGAGCGGTGGGTGCACGACGTAAGAGGGGTTCGTGCTCGGGCTGCCCGCGTCGCCGTTCGCGAAGCCCTCGTCCGCCCCGTCCGGCCAGGTGCTCTCGTAGCCGTTCAGCCACAGCGACCACGAGTCCTTCACGTAGAAGGTCTCGTCGAAGACGAGCGAGTGCGGGTGACCGAGGTTCCAGAACCGCAGCACGAACGCGAGGAGCGTCACGGCGGCCGGGCCGCCCCAGATCCAGAGCTTCCTGCGGCGTTCGGTGCGGAGCATCCGCTCCCACCATCGGTCGAGGCGGCATCCCGTCTCAGGGGCTTTCACGAGATCGACCGACACCGTCTCATCTAACCACCCCGACCGGATGGGAGACTGGTCCGGTGATCATCCTCGGAGCGACCCCCATCGGCAACCTCGGCGATGCGTCGCCACGACTCCGGGAGGCGCTGGCCGCGGCTGAGGTCATCGTCGCCGAGGACACCAGGACGGCCATCCACCTGCTGCGCGCCCTCGGTGTGGAATCGCGGCCGCGGCTCATCGCCATGCACGACCACAACGAGCGCGAACGTGCGGCCGAGATCGTCGAACTGGCCCGCGAGACCGACGTCCTCGTGCTCAGCGACGCCGGCATGCCGACCGTGTCCGACCCCGGCTTCCACCTCGTCGACGCGGCGGCGGCCGCAGACGTCCAGGTCACCGCGATCCCCGGGCCGTCGGCGGTCGTGACGGCGCTCGCCGTGTCCGGCCTCGCGACGGACCGCTTCACCTTCGAGGGGTTCCTCCCGCGGAAACCGGGCGATCGACGCAGCAGCCTCCGAGCGCTCGCGACCGAGCCGCGCACGATGGTGTTCTTCGAATCGCCCAACCGACTCGCATCCTCCCTCGAGGACATCGCCTCCGTGCTCGGAGCCGATCGTCGCGTGGCGGTGTGCCGTGAGCTCACCAAGCTGTTCGAGGAGGTCAAGCGGGGGACGGCCGCTGAACTGGCCGAATGGGCGTCCGGCGGTGTGAAGGGCGAGATCTGCATCGTCATCGCCGGTGCGGAGGCCGTCGAAGCCGATCCGGCCACCGCGCTCGAGCAGGTGCTCGCGCTCGTGGCCTCGGGCACGCGCCTGAAGGACGCTTCCAACGAGGTCGCCGAGGCCACCGGCCTCTCGAAGCGCGACCTGTACCAGGCGGCTCTCGCAGCCCGGCCCCCGAAGGCGTCGCCGGACGCGAAGGTGCGTCCCGCACCGTAACAGGCACGGTGGCGACGCCCGCTCGTCCTAGGATTGACCCCATGGCCGACGGCACCTCGTTCTACATCACCACGCCCATCTTCTACGTCAACGACGCCCCGCACATCGGGCACGCCTACACGGAGGTGGCCGCGGACGTCCTCGCGCGCTGGCACCGTCAGGCCGGCGACCGCACCTGGTTCCTGACCGGGACCGACGAGCACGGCCAGAAGATCCTGCGCACGGCGACCGCGAACGGCGTGACGCCGAAGGAGTGGGCCGACAAGCTCGTCAGCGAGTCCTGGTACCCGCTGCTCGACACGATCGACATCTCGAACGACGACTTCATCCGCACGACGGACGAACGGCACGAGCAGAACGTCCAGCTCTTCCTCCAGCGTCTGTACGACGCCGGCTTCATCTACACCGGTGAGTTCGAGGGGTACTACTGCGTCGGCTGTGAGGAGTACAAGCAGGAGAGCGACCTCGTGCAGGGCACCGGCGAGTACGTCGGGCAGCTCGTGTGCGCGATCCACTCGAAGCCGGTCGAACTGCTCCAGGAGAGCAACTACTTCTTCCGCATGAGCGACTTCGCCGAGCGCCTGCTGGCCCTCTACGAGGAGCGACCGGAGTTCGTGCAGCCGGAGTCGGCGCGCAACGAGGTCATCCAGTTCGTGCGCCAGGGGCTCAAGGACCTGTCCATCTCCCGCTCGACCTTCGACTGGGGCATCAAGGTCCCGTGGGACGAGAGCCACGTCGTCTACGTGTGGTTCGACGCCCTGCTCAACTACATCACCGCCGCCGGGTACGGCTCCGACGAGGAGGCGTTCGCCGAGCGCTGGCCCGCCACGCAGATCGTCGGCAAGGACATCCTGCGGTTCCACGCGGTCATCTGGCCGGCGATGCTCATGGCCGCCGGGCTCGAGGTCCCGAAGCGGGTCTTCGGTCACGGCTGGCTGCTCGTCGGCGGCGAGAAGATGTCGAAGTCGAAGCTCACCGGTATCGCACCGAGTGAGATCACCGACACCTTCGGCTCCGACGCGTTCCGCTACTACTTCATGCGCGCCATCGCCTTCGGGCAGGACGGTTCGTTCAGCTGGGAGGACCTCTCCGCGCGGTACCAGGCGGAGCTCGCGAACGGCTTCGGCAATCTCGCGTCGCGCGTGCTCGCCATGGTGACGCGGTACTTCGAGGGCGTCGTGCCGGCGAGCGGTCCTGCCGAACCGGCCGACGTGGCCATCCAGGAGACGGTCGCCCGGGCTGCTGCGGACGCCGACGCCGCGATCGAGCGCCTCGCCATCCAGGACGCGCTCGCGGCCATCTGGCGGATCGTCGACGAGCTGAACGGCTACATCACCGAGCAGGAGCCGTGGGCGCTCGCGAAGGACGAGGCCAAGCGGGAGCGGCTCGGCACCGTGCTCGCCACGGCGGTCGAGGGCCTGCGCGCCCTGTCGGTCCTGCTCCACCCCTTCGTCCCGAAGGCGACCACCAAGCTGTGGTCCGCCCTCGGCGCCGAAGCCGCCCTCGGCGAGCTCGGGGCACAGCGCATCGGCGATGTCGGCACCTGGGGGCAGCTGCCCGCCGGCACCTCGGTGGCAGGGCTCGAGCCCCTGTTCCCGCGGATCGAGGCCGTCGCCGAATGAGCGGGGGCGTCGCGCCGGATCCGGCCGCCACACCGCACCTGCGGCAGCGCGAAGCGGGGGAGCGGAAGCAGCTGAGCTACCCTGAGGCACCTGAGGCGCTGCCGGTCGCGGTCTACGACAACCACACGCACCTCGAGCACGCCGACGGCGACGCCCCGCTGACCCCGTCGGAGCACTTGGACCGCGCGGGCTCCGTCGGGGTCCAAGGCATCGTGCAGGTCGGCACCGACGTCGAGACCTCCCGTTGGTCGGCGGCGATCGCCGCTCGTGACCCCCGTGTGCTCGCGGCGGTCGCGATCCATCCCAACGACGCGCCGGACCTCGACCGCGCGGGCACCCTGGACGAGGCGCTGGCCGAGATCGACCGTCTGGCGGCGGAGCCCCGTGTGCGCGCCGTCGGCGAGACCGGCCTCGACTTCTTCCGCACCGAGGAGGACGGCCGAGCGGCGCAGTTCGCGTCGTTCGAAGCGCACATCGCCATCGCGAAGCGCCACGGTGTCGCGCTGCAGATCCACGATCGCGACGCCCACGACCAGGTCGTCGAGACGCTCCTGCGGGTGGGCGCCCCGGAACGCACCGTCTTCCACTGTTTCTCGGGCGGCCCGGAGCTCGCGGAGCTGTGCGCCGAGCACGGCTGGTACGCCTCCTTCGCCGGTACGGTGACGTTCAAGAACGCCGCACCGCTGCGTGAGGCGCTCGCGATCATGCCCCGCGAGCTGATCATGGTCGAGACCGACGCGCCCTACCTCACGCCCGCCCCGTTCCGCGGTCGGCCGAACGCGCCGTACCTCCTCCCGTACACGGTGCGCGGCATGGCCGAGCACCTGGGTGAGGACGTCGCAGCGTTCGCGACGCAGCTCGCGACGAACACCGAGCGCGTCTACGGCTCCTGGGCCGACTGAGCGTCTGAGCTCCTCACCGAGCCTCGCGCCCGTCGCCCGACGAGGACCGGCTCCCCGATCAGGGATACTGGAGGGATGACCGCCTCCGTCGCCCTGCTCGGCCCCGCCGAGATCCGAGATCTCGCCACCCTGCTGGACGTGACGCCGACGAAGAAGCTCGGTCAGAACTTCGTCATCGACGCGAACACCGTCCGCAAGATCGTGTCGGTCGCGCACGTCGCTCCGGGCGACGTCGTCGTCGAGATCGGCCCTGGACTCGGCTCGTTGACCCTCGGCCTGCTCGAGGCCGACGCGAGCGTCGTCGCCGTCGAGATCGACGGTCGGCTCGCCAAGCAGCTGCCGCTCACCGTGGGGGAGATGGCACCGGGCATGATCGACCGGTTGTCGGTCGTCCACGAGGACGCGATGCGCATCGAGGAACTCCCGGCGCAGCCCAACCGACTCGTCGCCAACCTGCCGTACAACATCTCCGTGCCCGTCCTCCTGCACTTCCTGGAGCACTTCACCTCGCTGACGGCCGGTGTCGTCATGGTGCAGGCCGAGGTCGGCTACCGACTCGCCGCCGTCCCTGGCAGCAAGGTCTACGGCGCCCCGAGCGCGAAGGCCGCCTGGTACGGCGCGTGGCGTATCGCCGGCCAGGTGAGCCGGCAGGTGTTCTGGCCCATCCCGAACGTCGACTCCGTGCTCGTCGGATTCGAGCGACGAAGCGACGTCATCGGCACCGAGGAGGAGCGCATCAAGACCTTCGCGCTCATCGACGCGGCGTTCCAGCAGCGTCGGAAGATGCTCCGGCAGGCACTCGGGAGCGTCCTCGGCAGCTCCCAGGCCGCGACGGAGCAGATGGAGGCCGCCGGGGTGAAGCCGACGGCGCGCGGCGAGGAGCTCACGGTCCACGACTTCCTGTCGATCGTGCGTGCGGGACGATAACGTTGGCGCATGACCGCTGATGCTCGATTCCCGCTGAACGTCCCCGACATCCACCGCCCGTACGCTGCGGCGGACGACCGCTACGCGCGGAACGACTACCGCCAGGTCGGCACCTCGGGCCTCTTCCTCCCGCCGATCTCGCTCGGCCTCTGGTACAACTTCGGCGACAACCGGCCGTTCGACGGGCAGCGCGCGCTGCTGCGCCACGCGTTCGACCACGGCATCACCCACTTCGACCTCGCGAACAACTACGGCCCGCCCTACGGTTCCGCCGAGACGAACTTCGGTCGCATGATGCGCGAGGACTTCGGTCCGTACCGCAACGAGCTCATCATCTCCTCGAAGGCCGGTTACGACTTCTGGCCAGGCCCGTACGGCAACTTCGGTTCGAAGAAGTACCTGACCGCGAGCCTCGACGAGTCGCTCGAGCGGATGGGTCTCGACTACGTCGACATCTTCTACTCGCACCGGGTCGACGAGGTCACGCCCATCGAGGAGACCGTGGGCGCGCTCGACGCGATCGTGCGCTCCGGCAAGGCCCTGTACGTCGG
This sequence comes from Plantibacter sp. H53, assembly GCF_001650455.1. Classification (NCBI taxonomy): domain Bacteria; kingdom Bacillati; phylum Actinomycetota; class Actinomycetes; order Micrococcales; family Microbacteriaceae; genus Plantibacter; species Plantibacter sp. H53. Next base: position 116,263 of record NZ_LWCT01000046.1, on the reverse strand, counting down.
CATCTCCTCGTACTCGGCCGAGCGGACCGCCGCCGCGCACGCCGTCGCTCGCGAGCTCGGCACGCCGCTCGTGATCCACCAGCCGTCGTACTCGATCCTCAACCGCTGGGTCGAGGACGGCCTCACCGAGGTGCTGACCGAGACCGGCCTCGGCGCGATCGCCTTCGTGCCACTCGCGCAGGGCCTGCTCACCGACAAGTACCTCGGCGACGGCCCGGCCGAACGTGCGACGAACCGTCCCTCCCTGCCCGACCGCCAGGTGAGCGAGGAGATGGCGACCCGCCTCCGGTCCCTCAACGACATCGCCGTGGAGCGTGGCCAGACCCTCGCGCAGATGTCGCTCGCCTGGGTCCTGAACAACCCCGCGATCACCTCCGCCCTCATCGGTGCCTCCCGCCCCGAGCAGCTCGACGAGAACCTGGCGGCGCTCGACGGCCCTGCGTTCACGACCGAGGAGCTCGAGGAGATCGACCGACTCGCGGAGGGCGCCGACGTCAACATCTGGGCGGACTCCTCCGACAAGTGACGCGGTCTGAGGCGCCTGCTCGATCGACTAACTTGGAACAATGACCACCGAGGCCATCCTCAAGCACGTCCACGTGCGAGCACCGGGGAAGATCAACGTCTTCCTCAAAGTCGGCGAAGTGATGGACGACGGCTACCACGACGTCGCGACCGCGTACCAGGCGATCTCCTTGTACGAGGACGTGCACGCGTACCCGGCCGACGACTTCAGCGTGTCGTTCTCCGGCTCGGTGGACGTTTCGGGTGTGCCGACCGACACGAGCAACCTCGCCATCCGCGCCGCGAAGGCCCTCGCGCGCCGGACGGGGTACCGCGGCGGTGTCCGGCTCGAGATCGAGAAGCACGTCCCGGTCGCCGGCGGGATGGGCGGCGGCTCAGCCGACGCGGCGGCCACGCTGCTCGCCTGTGACGCCCTCTGGGGGACCGAACGCAGCCGCGACGACCTCCTGGCGCTGGCGGCGCGCCTCGGCGCGGACGTTCCCTTCGCGCTGCTCGGCGGCACCGCGGTCGGCACCGGCCGCGGCGACCAACTGAGCAGTGCGTTGGCCAAGGGGCAGTTCGAGTGGGTGCTCGCCCTCGCCGACTTCGGGATGTCGACCCCGCAGGTCTACCAGGAGCTCGACGCCCACCGGGCGCGGCACATCCTCGACATCTCGCCGTCCGGTCGTCAGCCGACGGTCGACGCCGCGGTGCTCCAGGCATTGCGGGCGGGCGACGCCCACCTCCTCGGCGAGGTCCTCTACAACGACCTGCAGGCCGCCGCGCTGCAGCTGCGCCCGGTGCTGGGCGAGGTGCTCGAGTTCGGCGACTCGCAGGGCGCCCTCGGCAGCCTCGTCTCCGGCTCCGGGCCGACGATCGCCTTCCTGGCGGCCGACACCGACGACGCCGTCGAACTGCAGGTGACGCTCGCCTCGTCCGGGCTGAAGGTCATCCGAGCCCACGGACCGGTCCACGGCGCCCGCATCGTCTCGCAGAGCTGAGACACGGCCCGCACGAACGAAGCAGCCCCGGTCGGAGATCCGACCGGGGCTGCTGTCCGAGGTGGTGCGGTTCAGGCAGCGACGCCGCGCACGCGGAGCGAGTTCTCGATGATCGTGAGCCCCTCCATGCCGGGGAGCTTCGCGATGTGCCCGTCGATGCGGCGCACCTCGGCCAGGCCGTCCTCGTCGCCGAAGAGGTGTCCCATGACGTGCGTGACCTCGGAGTCGGGCATGACGCCGGAACCGACGGGGCCCCACACCTTGCGGAGGAGGAACCGGGTGAGTCGACGTGCGCTCTTCGACGACTCCAGGCGTGCCCTGGCCTGGCTCGCGTAGAACGCCACGTGACGGGTCTCCTGCTTCGCGATCCGCTTGAGGAGGACCGAGAGCACCGGGTGCCGCTCCAACTGTGCGAGGCGGGTGTACGCGGCGGTCGCGGACCACTCGTTCGCCGCGCCCCAGCTCATGTGCACCGCGATGAAGTCGGTGCCCACGAGGTTGCCGAGGATCGACTGCTTGATGGGGTCGAGGCGGTCCTTCCAGCCGAGCTTCAGGCGCGTCGCCTTGAGCTCGTCGAAGTCGACCGTGATGTCGTGGGCGGCGAGGACGGCGGCGAGCGCCTCCCCGTGCCAGAACTCCTCACGGTTCCACATCGTCATGAACGCGCCGACCTCGTCGTCCTCGTGGGACGGCGTCATGAGCATGTCGCGCAGGTAGCAGACCGTGTGGTACTCGATGTCGCACATGTAGCGCAGGCTGCGCAGGGTGGAAGCGGGGAGCGGGTTCGTCTTGAACTCGTCGAAGTCGAGGTCGCTCCAGTTCACCGAGACACTCGTCTCGGTGAACTTGTCGATGTCAAACGCCATGTGCGGTGGGGCGGTCGGGGATCGTGTCCTCGGCCGTCCGCTCTCCTCTCGGCTGTGCGGGGCGCGGTGCGCGGGTCAGTTCGTCTTCGGAGCGGACGCCTCCGGTGGTTCGTGCCCATTCTCGCACCGTCCACCGCCCGGCCTGCGCCAGCTTGTACAGGGTGTGGTCGGGGTTGACGGCGACCGGGTTCCCGACCAGCTGCAGCCAGGCGGCGTCCGCATGGGAGTCGCCGTAGCCGTAGGAGTGCGCGAGGTCCATGCCGTGCTGCTCGGCGTACTGGGTGAGCCAGGCGCCGCGCGCTTCGTCGACGAGCGGCGGGCTGTCGAGGTAGCCCGTGAGGCGTCCGTTCTCAGCGTGCATCGCCCCGGCCACGACCTCGTCGAAGAACGGCTCGAGCGGAGCCGTCATGAGGTCGATGGTGCCGGTGACGAGGATCGTCCGGTGACCGGCTGCCCGGTGCGCGGCGATCTGCTCGAGCGCCTGGGGGAGGAGGCGGGACCGGACGGCCTTGCCGAAGCCGCCCCGGACGATCTTCTCGAGCTGCGCCACGTCGACGCCCTCGTAGCGACGCATGAACGTGCGGATGAACTCGCCGCGGTCGCGGAGTTCAGCACCGATGTACCCCGGCATGGACGCGCCGAGTGCAGCGATCTCGATGGGCCAGCGCGACCGCGAGGTCGCGGCGAGCCGCAGCCAGAGGTACTGCTCGATGAGGTTCCAGGCGAGCACCGTGCCCTCGAGGTCGAACACCGCGAGGACGTCGTCGCGCACGGGCAGGATCTTCTGCTGCTTTGCGGCGCCCGCCTTGCGGTTGGCGAAGGCACGGGTCAGGGTCGTGACGGCGGGGAAGTGGATGCGCTGGAAGTAGTCGTCCCAGTCGATCGTGGTGACGTCGAACCCGCGATCAGCCTGCTGCTCGGGCGTCAGCGAGGCGTGCAGAGCACGGGTGCGCTGGTCGTCGAAGACGATCTCGCTCTGCACGTAGGAGCGGTAGAGCCCGGTGAAGTCGCGGAGTGAGCCGAGGTCGCTCGACGCCTTGCGGATCCGGTCCTGCCACCCGCGGGTGGTCGCGTTCGCCGGCAGGTGGGAGACGACCCGGCCGGCCGCCGTCGTCGCCTTCTGCCGCCGGTCGATGGAGCGCTCGATGGCGCGCCCGCCGGGGAAGTTCCAGGTCGGCACGCTGATGTCGCCGGCGTCGGCCGGGATCGGGTGCTCGGTGAAGTAGCTGTGCACGTTCGCGTACATCTTGTGGAACGGCAGCGGGTTGCTGGCTCCTGAGCTCACGTGGAAGTAGCGCGCCGCAGCCGGCTCCGGCGGGGTCTGCGCAGCAGCGAGGATCGCGTTGACGACGAAGTCGACGGGGATGATGTCGAGCACGCTGTCGGGGAGGCCCGGGAAGTCGGGCAGCTGCCCGCGGCCGTAGGCGATGATCAGCGGGTCGGCGACCTTGTAGCCGTCGATCCAGCCGGGGAAGGGGTGCGCGAGCGCGCTCTCGATGATCGAGGGGCGCACGACGGACAGTCGGTTGCCCTCGCCGGCCCAGCGCTCTTCGGCGACCCGCTCGGCCATGGCCTTCGTGAAGGTGTAGACGTCGGTCCAGCCGAGGCTCTCGGCGCGTGCGCGGCCGTGGGCGACGAGTCGGGCGTCGACCCAGGCGATGCGTGCGGCCTCGGCGGCGTTCGAGACGGCCTGGGGGCCGGCCTTGCCGTGCTCGCGGCGGGCGGTCTGCATGAGCTTGCGCAGGACCTCCGGACGACGGGACGACTCCTCGGTGCGGACGCGCGCCGAGCGGGCTGCCTCGGCCTCGACGCGCCAGTCGGCGTCGTGCGCGAGGCTGCGTTCCGGCTGGATGCCCTTCCGGGTGCCACCGACGTAGGCGGTGGAGACGTGGACGACGTGCGGGGTCGCGCCGCTCTTCGCGAGCGCCGCGTACAGCGTGGTCGCTCCGCCGACGTTCGTGGCGAAGGCCTCGTCGATCGGCGGGTCGAAGGAGACGGTCGACGCGCTGTGGATGACGACGTCGAGGTCGGCCGGCAGTGCCATCTCGTCGAGGCCACCCTCGATCACGCTGACGCGTTCGGCCACGATCGCCGCAGCGGCTTCGGCGCCGACGCGTTCGCGCCAGGCCTTGAACACCGGCTTGCGGAGCAGGGTCTGGAGACGGTCGCTTCCGCGCACCGACCCCTTCTTCCGGATGAGCAGGCTGACACGGGTGGTCGGGTGATCGGCGAGCAGGCGCTCGAGCACCGCCTGACCGAGGAAACCGGTTCCGCCGGTGACGAGCACGTGCGCGCCGTCGAGGGCGTTCGGGGCGGTGGCGGGCTGCTCAGCGGCGGGCTGCTGAGCCTCGGGCTGCTGAGCCTCGGGCTCCTGCGTGTCGGGCTGCTCGGCGTCTGGCGTGGGGGTGTCGGTCATCGGTTCTCCTCGAGGCTGCCGCGGCGTCCGCGGCGGGCAAGTCTTGCGGCGAGATGGAGGCCCGACTGACCGGGCAGCGCGTCGATCGACGCGTCGATGCCGAGGACGGCGGGGTCGCTCCAGGTGGCGGTACTGCGGAACACGAGCGCGGCGAACCGTGCCGTCTGTCGGGGGCCGTTCGCATCGGAGCCGGTGGGCCACACGGCGTTCCGGATGCGGCGACGGGTGATGCCCTGCGCACGGGGCGACGCGGCGAGGCGGTCGCTCGCTTGTGCGGTGAAGAATTCGAGGTGCCTGGCCTTCGTCTCGAGGATCTCGTCGACGAGGCGGTCGAGCACGGGGTGCGGTTCGCGCTCGCGCACCGTGCGGTACGCCGCGTGGGTGATGAGGTCGTCGATCGTCCCGATCGTCATGTGCCAGGCGATGATGTCCTCGCCGAGCACGTTCGCGATGAGGGCCTGGCCGATGGGCGCGAAGCGGTCGCGCACGCCGTGGACGGTGCGGCGGAGACCCGTTGAACGCGTCTTGTCGCGCGGGGTCCCGTTCGCCTTGAGCACGGTGTCGAGGGTGTCGGTGATCCAGTACTTCTCGTACGCCCAGGTGATGAGGAACGCGGTGACCCGGGCGTCCTTGTGGGTGGGGGTGACGAGCACTCCGCGGAGGTACTGCATGGTCGCGCGCTCGATGTCCGACAGGGCCCGGAGGAGCGCGACCGTCTCAGCACTCAGCGGCGTTTCGGCGAATGCCTCGGCGTCGATCTCCTTGCGACGACTGCCGACGGCGGACTTCGCGTAGTCGCGGACGCTGAACCCGTGGGCAGGCCGCAGCATGGCGCTCTCCTGCTCCGCGTCCTCGAGGGCTGCGGGTGCTGTTCCGCGCGGCGAATCCCGGTTCACCATGGCGTCTCCGTTCCGTGACGATCCGACCTCATCACTGTAGCTTGCAACGATACGCAACGCGTAGCGTATTCTGATCCCCATGGCTACAGCTCTCGTCACCGGTGGGACGTCCGGCATCGGTGCCGCGTTCGCCACGGCGCTCGCCGGACGGGGCTTCGACCTGGTGCTCGTCGCCCGTGATGTCGAGCGGCTCGAGCGATCGGCCGAGCGACTGCGCGCGACCGGTCGCACCGCCGAGGTGATCAGTGCCGACCTCTCGGACCGTGCCGACGTCGCGAGACTCGCCGCACGGATCGAGGACCAGGCGTCGCCGATCGAGGTCGTCGTGAACAACGCCGGGTTCGGCGTGCACGCCCGCCTCACCGATCCCGACACGAGCGAGCTCGACAACGCGATCGAGGTCATGTGCCGGAGCGTCACCACCCTCTCGGGCGCCGCGGCCCGCGCCATGCGGGAACGCGGACGCGGCACCATCATCAACGTCTCGAGCACGGCGGGGTACATCACCACCGGCGGCTACTCCGCGGTGAAGGCGTTCGTCACCACCTACACCGAGGCGCTCGCCGTCGAGCTCGCCGGCTCGGGTGTCCGCGTGACGGCCCTGTGCCCCGGATGGGTCCGCACCGAGTTCCACGATCGGGCCGGCATCAGCACCCGCTCGATCCCGTCGGGTCTGTGGATCGATGTGGACCGGCTCGTCGCCGACGCCCTCCGCGACGCCGGGAGGGGGGTCGTCGTCTCCATCCCGAGCTTCCGCTTCAAAGCCCTCATGGCCCTCGTCAAGTTCGCGCCCCGTGCGTCCATCCGGTGGATCTCCGGCCGGATGTCCTCGAGCCGTCGAGCCGCCAACGCCGCCCAGTCAGGAGCCCGCCGATGACCGCAGAGCCGCGGTTCACCTCCTCCCTCCACGCCAACGCGCGCTTCGTCGCCCAGCGTCTGCTGCTGAAGCCCCTCGTGTGGTCGCTGACCCGCGTGACGGTGACGGGTCGCGAGCGCCTGTCGGGCGTGACCGGGCCGTACATCGTCGTCGCCAACCACCAGTCGCACCTCGACGCACCGCTCGTCGTCGGGGCCATGCCTCGTCGGCTGTCGCGCTACCTCGCCGCCGGCGTGGCGGCCGACTACTTCTTCGACGTCCCCGCCCGTCGGATCTTCGCCGCGCTCTTCTTCAACGCCTTCCCGGTGGACCGCTCGGGCGACCGCAAGCGTGCAGGCGTGTCTCGGCAGCTGCTCGAGAGCGGCGTCCCGATCCTGATCTTCCCCGAGGGCGGCCGGTCGCGGACGGGCGAGCTCGGCCGGTTCAAGCCCGGTGCCGCGGCACTCGCCACCCGCCAGGGCATCCCCTGCCTCCCGGTGGCCGTCCTCGGCACCCACTCCGCCATGCCGAAGGGTCGCAACTGGCCCATCCCCGGACGACCGCCGGTGCGCGTCGTCTTCGGGCAACCGATCCACCCGCAGCCGAACGAGACGCCCGTCCAGCTCATGGACCGCGTCGTCGCCGAGATCGTCGCGCTGCGCGCCTCGGTCGAGCCGGGAGCACACGTTTCGATCGACACACCACGAAAGGAAGCCGGATGACGTCTGTGGAGCACATGAAGTGGTGGGGCTGGGGAGTCGAAGGGGTCGCCTTCGAGCACAGCAACAAGCCGGACTTCGCGCCGTTCGTGAAGCAGGCCGTCGGTCTCGACCTCCGGAAGCCGGCGCAGGCCCACCTCAGCTTCGACGAGCTCACCGTCCCCGCATCGCGCGCGTCCGAGGAGTTCATCGCCGAGCTCTCGACGCTCGTCGGTCAGGGTCACGTGACCACGGACGACCAGGAGCGCGTCGTCCACACCTACGGCAAGAGCATCCGCGACCTGCTGCGGATCCGCGCGAACGACCTGCCCCGCACGCCCGACCTCGTCGTGTACCCGGCTGACGAGGCCGAGGTCGCGTCGGTCGTCGCTGCAGCCGTCGCCGCAGACGCCGTGATCATCCCGTTCGGCGGTGGCACCAACATCGCCGGATCGCTCGACCCCCAGCCGACGGAGGAGCGGGTCATCATCTCGCTCGACCTCGGTCGGCTCGACCGCGTCCTGTCGATCGACGAGGGCTCCGGTCTCGCCACCATCCAGGCCGGTGCGCAGGGCCCCTCGATCGAGGAGCAGCTCGGCGCCAAGGGCTGGACGATGGGCCACTTCCCCGACAGCTTCACGCACTCCACGCTCGGCGGATGGGTCGCGACCCGCTCCTCGGGCATGCAGTCCGACAAGTACGGCGACATCGCCGACATCACCAAGGGTCTGCGGATGGTGCGCCCGAACGGCATCGTGGCGATCCGCCCCGTCCCGAGCGCGTCGACCGGACCGAGCGTCCGCGAGATGATCATCGGCAGCGAGGGTCGACTCGGCATCATCACCGAGGTCACCGTGCAGGTCCACCGGACGCCGGCCGTCCGCGAGGTCCTCGGCTACTTCTTCCCCACCTGGGAGGCAGGGCTCGCGGCGATGCACGAGATCGCGGAGAGCGACGCCAGCCCCTCGGTCACCCGGGTGTCGAACGCCCGGGAGAGCGGCTTCTCGCTCGCGACCCGCAAGGCCAGCACCGGCGTCTCGGCGCAGGTCACCAAGGGGCTCATGAAGGTGCTCACGGCCAGGGGTTGGGACCTCGAGCAGCTGTGCCTCTCCTTCATCGGCTACGAGGGCAGCGCGTCGCACGTGCGATACGAGAAGGGCCTCGTCGGCTCGATCGTCCGGAAGCACGGCGGCATCGGCGTCGGCAAGGGCCCCGGCGCCCTCTACGACCAGAAGAAGTTCGACACCCCGTACCTGCGCGACTTCCTCCTCGACCGCGGAGCCGCGGCGGACGTCTCGGAGACCGCAGCGCCCTGGTCGCGCCTGCAGGAGGTCTACGACGCCGCGAACGACGCCGCCAACGCCGCGTACGACAAGCTCGGGGTGCACGGATGGATCATGTGCCACCTCTCGCACTCGTACCACTCCGGCGCGTGCCTGTACTTCACGTTCGCGTTCATCACCGGCGACGACCCGATCGGCGAGTATGAGCAGGTCAAATCGGCGATCCAGCAGTCCTTCGTCGACCACGGTGGCACCCTCTCGCACCACCACGCGGTCGGCGTCGAGCACTCGCCGTGGATGGAGCAGGACATCTCGACCGAGGGCGTCGCGATCATGCGCGGCCTCTTCGACAGCGCGGACCCCGGCTCGAACTTCAACCCCGGCAAGATCCTCGCGGACTGAGCCCGGTCGCTGAGTGGTCCTCCGGTCCTGAGTGATTCCTCCGGTTTCTGAGTCGCTTCTCCGGTCCCTGAGCCGTTTCTCCGGTCCCTGAGCCTGTCGAAGGGCGGGCTCAGGGCCCGAGCCGACCCGATCGCACCGCAGTCGCCGGCAGCCGGACGATGAGTGCACCAGGGTCGACGGTCAGCCGGGCCGCAGAGACCAGGCCGATCCCGTCGCCGTCGGCCTGGAACTCGGCGGGCGGTGAGACCGTCACGTCGATGCGTCGTACGCGCAGGTAGCGGAGCGCACCTCCGGCGGAACCGGCCGTCTCGACGGCACTCGGCTGCACGCGGCGGCCCCGCGTCCGTCTGCCCTTGGAGAACCGGGCGACGGGATTGTTCGCGCGGTGCAGCCAGCGCGTGACACGGACCCCGTCCCACCCTTCGAGGGAGCGCACCATGAGGACGTCGAGCACACCGTCGTCCAGGAGGGCGTCGGGCAGGACGTCGAGGCCCGCTGAGACGGTGCCGCAGTTCCCGACGAACATCGTGTGCGTCCGTCCGCTCCGGATCGGTCCGCCGTCCTCCTTCCAGGAGACGCGGGGCCGATCGCGCCGGAAGAGTCCGCGGATGATCGGGACGACGTAGGCGATCCAGCCGAAGCGGCGCTTGAGCACCGGGTCGGCGTAGGCCACCATGTCCGCGTCGACACCGAAGCCCGACATGACGAGGAACGGGGTGCTGCGCCGGACGCGCTCGGGGTTCCGGTACTCGATCAGGCCGACGTCGACGCTGCGGTCCTCGCCGATGAACGCGGCCCGCACCGCGGCGACCGTGTCGATCGGGATCCCGGCGTTCCGCGCGAAGAGGTTCGCGGTACCGACGGGGACGACGGCGAACGGCGTCCGGGTGTGACGCATCGCCCCGGCCACCTCGCGGACCGTCCCGTCACCGCCGGCGGCGATCACGAGCGCCGCACCGCCCCCGAGCGCCTCCGCGACCTGGTCGACCGCGGTCGACCGCTCGCGGGTCGGGATCCAGCTGGTCGGGCCCCAGCCGGCCTCGGCGGCTGCGGCGTCGACGAGCCTCGTCACGCGCTCGAGCTGGATGCGCGTCGGGTTGTAGATCACCGCAGCGTGCGGCGGGGTGCTGCCTCGCCTCATGCGGCCAGTGCCGGCCAGAGGACGGACAGGACCTGTTCCGCCCAGTCGTCGTCCATGTCGGCGCCGCGGACGAGCTGTCCGAGGACCGCGCCGAGGAGCAGGGTCGCGACGAGCCGGCCGTCGAGTCCGGGCTTCAGATCGCCGGTGGAGATCCGTTCGTCGACCAGGTTGGACAGCGCGCGCGCCCGGTTCCTCGTGAGGTCGCGGAGCAGCGTCGAGAACTCCGGGTCGTCCTGGAGCAGGATCGACGCGATCGTGCCCCGGCCCACCACGTCCTCGATCATCGCCCGGGCTTCGTGGAGCAGCCAGGTGAAGGTGTCGTAGGTCGAGAGGTTCTCGGGGATCTCGACCGGAGTCTCCATGGCGCGGGCGACGGCCGCCGTAAGCAGCTCCGAGCGGTTGCGGTACCGCCGGTAGATCGTCGTCTTCGCCACGCCGGTGGTCTCCGCGACCGCCTCGATGTTGACGGCGACCGAGCCACGCGAGCGCATGAGGTCGAGGGCTGCGTCGAGGATGCGGTCGCTCATCTGCTGAGCGCGGGAGACGCGTCGGGAGACGGGCACCGACCAACCTCCTCCGCGCGACGCCGGAGTCCGGTCGGATCGGTCCATTGCGCTACGCCCACCGTAGCGCAATGGACTGGGCGCGCATAGGGACGGCCCCGGTGACGGTCCGGTCGTCAGTCCCAGCGAGGGTCGTCCGGGTCGGGGGAGTCCTCGCCGTCGGCGTCGGTCATGATCGTCGCGCCGTCGATCCAGGCCGTCAGGGCGTCACCGTGCAGCTGCTCGGGGGCGGGAGCGCCGAAGAGCTGCGGGTGCGTCACGGCCGCGAGCGGTGCGTCGCTCGCGAAGACGACGACGTTGCCGAGTGGCCCCTCGTCGTCGACCGGATCGAAGTCGAGGACGACGGCGACGTGGGCGAACACGGCTCGCAGCGTCGCCGCCTGGCGTCGCGAGTAGTCGAACGGGCTGCCGTCGAGCAGGTTCACCGCGATCACGCCGTCGTCCGCCGAGCGCGCCGCCACGCGGCGGTAGAACTCGAGGCTCGCGACCCGACGGTGGATCACCGCCGCATCCCAGAGGTCGACGACGGTCACCTTCGCGTCCCGCCACGCTGTGACGTCCGCGCCGGTGGCGGCGGCTTCGTCGATCGGCTCGTCCGCGACGGCCCTGGCGTCACCGAAGCGGACCTCGACCCGATGACCGTCCGGGAGCGGCAGCGCCTCCAGCATCCCGGTGAACAGCTCCGGTTCGAACTCGACGACGAGCTGCGGCGATCCCGGACGCGTCGCCTGGACGTAGCGGGGGAGCGTCAGCGCTCCGGCTCCGAGGTGGACGACGAAGAGCTCCTCGCCCGCCGGGGCCTCGGCGTCGATCACTCGTGCGATGTGCCGGATGTACGGGTACTCGAGCGAGCGGGGATCCACGAGGGAGACCACCGACTGCGGGATGTCGTCGACGCTGAGTTCGTAGCGCAGCGTCCGCTTGTCGAGGAGGGTGATCCGGGCGTCGCGACAGCCGAACGGCAGTCGGCGGGAACGGGAGAACAGAGGCACCCGTGCAGCCTACGGTGCACGGGCGGTGCTCGACGCCCGGGCCCGGTATCGTTGACCGGATATGGCACACCTTCTCGGCGCTGAAGCGCTCCACCTCGAGTACCCGACCAAGGTCGTCTTCGACGGCATCACGATCGGGGTGAACGAGGGCGACCGCATCGGTATCGTCGGCCGCAACGGCGACGGCAAGTCCACGCTCCTCGGCCTCCTCGCCGGCCGCAAGGAGCCCGACTCCGGCCGCGTGACGGTGCGCAACGGCGTCACGGTCGGCGTGCTCGACCAGTCCGACACCCTCGACCACGACAAGACCGTCGGGCAGACCATCGTCGGCGGCTTCGACGAGCACGAGTGGGCGGGCGACCCGAAGGTCCGCGACGTCATCTCCGGCCTCGCCTCCGACATCGCGTGGGACGCCCTCGTCGCCGACCTCAGCGGTGGGCAGCGTCGCCGGGTCGCGCTCGCCGCCCTGCTCGTGGGCGACCACGACATCCTCTTCCTCGACGAGCCCACGAACCACCTCGACGTCGAGGGCATCACCTGGCTCGCGCAGCACCTGAACCGCCGCTGGTCGAAGAACTCCGGCGGCCTGCTCGTCGTGACCCACGACCGGTGGTTCCTCGACGCCATCTGCACGGCCACGTGGGAGGTGCACGACCGCATCGTCGAACCCTTCGAAGGCGGGTACGCGGCCTACGTCCTGCAGCGCGTCGAGCGCGATCGCTCCGCCGCGGTCTCCGAGGCCAAGCGCCAGAACCTCATGAAGAAGGAGCTCGCCTGGCTGCGCCGCGGCGCTCCCGCCCGGACGGCCAAGCCGAAGTTCCGGATCGAGGCCGCCAACGCGCTCATCGCCGACGAGCCGCCCGTGCGCAACACGGTCGAGCTGGCCGGCATGGCGACCGCCCGCCTGGGCAAGGACGTCGTTGACATCCTCGACGTCACCGTGTCCTACGGCGACCGGACAATCATCAAGGACGTCGAGTGGCGCATCGCCCCGGGCGAGCGCACCGGCATCCTCGGCGTGAACGGCGCCGGCAAGTCCACCCTGCTCGGGCTCGTCACGGGCGAGGTCGAAGCGACCGAGGGTCGTGTCAAGCGCGGCAAGACCGTCCAGGTCGCGACACTCACGCAACAGCTCGACGAGCTCGCCGAGTACGAGCAGGACCGCGTGAGCGACGTCATCGGGCGGAAGCGCACGAGCTACGTCGCCGGTGGCAAGGAGATGACCCCGGGGCAGCTGCTCGAACGCCTCGGCTTCACGAGCGCTCAGCTCTCCACCCCCGTGAAGGACCTCTCGGGTGGTCAGCGCCGCCGCCTGCAGCTCCTGCTCATCCTCCTCGACGAGCCGAACGTCCTCGTGCTCGACGAACCGACCAACGACCTCGACACCGACATGCTCGCCGCCATGGAGGACCTCCTCGACTCGTGGCCGGGCACGCTGCTCGTCGTCTCGCACGACCGGTACTTCCTCGAGCGGGTGACCGACCAGCAGTACGCGATCATGGACGGCCACTTCCGGCACCTGCCCGGCGGCATCGACCAGTATCTGGAGCTCAACGCCGGGACGGCCGGCAGTCGCTCGCAGGAGCACGACCGACCGACGGCTTCCGGCGGTGGCCCGACCAAGAAGACGCCGAAGCTGAGCGGTGCGGAGCTCCGGAACGCGCAGCAGGAGATCAAGGCGATCGACCGCAAGCTCCACAAGCTCAACGGCCAGATCGAGCAGGCCCACGAGAAGGTCGCGGTCCACGACCAGAGCGACTTCGCCGGGATCACCGCGCTCGGTGCCAAGATCCAGGCCATGTACGGCGAGATCGCCGACCTCGAAGTCCGCTGGCTGGAGCTCTCCGAGCTCGTCGAGTAGCCCACTCGGCGCACGCCGATCCGTCGATCGTCGCTCTGTTCCGAAGTGTTACGCACCGGTTCGTCATCCCTGCTAGGCCGACGTACCGTCGAATCAGCGTCCACCGGCGCGCACCACCCGAAAGAGGAATCACAGCAATGACCTTCTCGAAGAAGCTTCTGGCCGGACTGGCCATCATCCCCGCCCTCGCGCTCCTCGCCGGATGCGCCGGCGGCGCAGGCTCAGGCGCCGCCGCCGAAGACAAGGGCACCGAGGCGAACCCCGTCAAGATCGGTGTCGTCGGCGCGAGCGACCCCTACTGGGAGACGTACAAGGAGGCCGCCGAGAAGGAGGGCATCTTCGTCGACATCGTCGACTTCGGCGAGTACACGCAGCCGAACCCGGCGCTCACCGAGGGCGAGATCGACCTCAACCAGTTCCAGCACATCGTCTACCTCGCGCAGTACAACGAGGCCTCCGGTGAGGACCTCACGCCCATCGGCTCGACGGCGATCTACCCTCTCGGCCTCTACTCGACCAAGGTCGACAGCGTCAAGGACATCAAGAAGGGCGACACGATCGCCATCCCGAACGACGAGAGCAACCAGGCTCGTGCGCTCCTCGTCCTGCAGTCCGCAGGCCTGCTGGAGCTGAAGGACGGCGGCAACATCTTCTCGACGCCCGACGACATCATCGCCGACAAGTCGAAGGTCACCGTCACCTCGCTCGAGGCCTCGCTGACGCCGACCTCGCTGCCTGACGTCACCGGCGCGATCATCAACAACGACTTCATCAACGACTCCGGTCTGAAGGCGTCCGACGCGATCGCGGAGGACGACCCGTCCGACCCGAACGCGCTGCCGTACGTCAACATCTTCGCCGCGAAGGCCGCCGACGCCGACAACGAGACGTACGCGAAGCTCGTGAAGATCTACCAGGACACGAAGTCCGTCGTCGACGGCGTCGTGGAGAACTCCGGCGGTACCGCGGTTCCGCTGAAGACCCCGGTCAAGGACCTCGTGAAGTCGCTCGAGACCGTCCAGAAGGACATCAAGGCCAAGGGCTGATCCGGCGTTCAGCGCGTTCCTGTGGGAGGCTGTCATCCGCTCCCACAGGAACGCTTCGTCGTTCCACCGCCTCCTGATCACCCGACACACCGAGGACACCCCCATGCCACTCGTCAGCCTCCGAGACGTCGCCAAGCGCTACCCGTCTCCGCAGAAGGGCGCCGCGCCGATCGCCGCGATCGACGGCGTCGACCTCGACATCGAGGCCGGTGACGTCTTCGGGATCATCGGCTACTCGGGAGCCGGGAAGTCGACGCTCGTCCGCCTCATCAACGCGCTCGAGCCCGCGACGTCGGGGAGCATCGTCGTCGACGGCACCGAGGTGACGACGCTCTCGGAGCGCGGCCTCCGCGACCTCCGCCTCGGCATCGGGATGATCTTCCAGCAGTTCAACCTCTTCAACTCCAAGTCGGTGCGGAAGAACATCGCGTACCCGCTCGAGGTCGCCGGACGTCCCCGCGCGGAGATCCGCACCCGCGTCGACGAGCTGCTGAAATTCGTCGGGCTGGCCGACAAGGCCGACAACTACCCCGACCAGCTCTCCGGTGGGCAGAAGCAGCGCGTCGGCATCGCTCGCGCGCTCGCGACCTCGCCCCGGATCCTGCTCGCGGACGAGGCGACGAGCGCCCTCGACCCCGAGACCACGCAGGAGGTCCTCGCGCTGCTCAAGCAGGTGAACCGCGATCTCGGCGTGACCATCGTCGTGATCACCCACGAGATGGAGGTGATCCAGTCGCTCGCGACGAAGGTCGCCGTCATGGAGCGCGGCAAGGTCATCGAACAGGGCGACGTCTTCGAGGTGTTCTCCGACCCGCAGCACGCCGCGTCCAAGCGCTTCGTGTCGACGGTCATCAAGGGCGTCCCGTCACCGGCCGAGCTGTCGGTGCTCAAGGAACGACACGTCGGGCGCATCGTCACCCTGTCCTTCCGCGACGGCGACGCCTCGCAGGCGGGCGTCTTCCTCACGCTCGCGCAGGCGGGCGTCGACTTCGAGCTCGTGTACGGCGGGATCAACGACATCCAGGGTCGCGCATTCGGCCACCTGACGCTCGCCCTCCGCGGCGACGACCAGACGATCGACGGAGCGCTGACCGCCATCGGATCCCAAGCGACCGTGACGGAGGTGCGCTGACATGGACGCACTGATCGATCTGCTCCCGAAGCTCGGCGACGCGACCGTCGAGACCCTCTACCTCGTGTCCTTCAGCCTGCTCTTCGGTGGGATCGCCGGACTCGTCGTCGGCACCGGGCTCTACGTGACGCGGCCCGGCAACCTGTACTCGCACCCGGTGCTCTACGGCGTGCTCAACGTGATCGTGAACATCTTCCGGCCGATCCCGTTCATCATCTTCCTCGCGGCCGCCCAGCCGCTCTCACGACTCGTGATCGGCACCGGCATCGGTGCGAACGCCTTCATCTTCATCATCTCCCTGGCGGCGACCTTCGGCATCAGCCGGATCGTCGAGCAGAACCTGCTGACGGTGTCGCCCGGTGTCATCGAGGCCTCGCGTGCCGCGGGAGCGAGCCGGCTCCGGACGCTGCTGAGCATCGTCCTCCCGGAGGCGCTCGGTCCGCTGATCCTCGGCTACACCTTCGTGTTCGTGGTCATCGTCGACATGTCGGCGGTCGCGGGCTTCATCGGCGGCGGTGGGCTCGGTGCCTTCGCGATCCAGTACGGCTTCCGCCAGTTCGAGCCGGTCGTGACGTGGGCCGCGGTGATCATCATCATCCTGCTCGTGCAGCTCATCCAGTTCTTCGGCAACTGGCTGGCCCGGAAGATCCTCCGCCGCTAGCTAGTCGAAATCGAGGCTGAGCTTCCGCAGGAGGACGGTCAGCCGGGCCTGTTCGGTCGAGCTCAGGCCGTCGAGCAGGTCCGCCTCGGCGTCGACGAGGCGCGTGATGGCCGCGTCGACCGTGTTGAGTCCCGCGTTCGTCATCTGCACGAGGATGCCACGGCCGTCGTTGGGGTCGCCCTGGCGTTCCACGAGTCCGCGCTCGACGAGGCGGTCGATGCGGTTCGTCATCGTGCCGCTCGAGACGAGCGTCTGAAGGAGGAGGGCCTTCGGACTCAGCCGGTAGGGGGAGCCGGCGCGCCGGAGTGCCGCGAGGACGTCGAACTCCCACGGCTCCAGGTTCGACCGGGTGAAGGCCGCCCGACGGGCCCGGTCGAGGTGGCGTGACAGCCGGGCGACACGGGAGAGGATCTGGAGGGGCGAGAAGTCGAGGTCCGGGCGCTCGCGGTTCCAAGCGTCGACGATCCGGTCGACCTCATCGGTGCTAGCTGGCATCCCACCATTATCGAGGCACGGACGCCGGTCAGCCTGAATCGGGCGACGGGTGCTGAATCGATGGTCGTCCATCCATGGCAGAATTGACCACGCTCCGCCGTCTCGCGGGGTGGTCCGCCATAGTGTAACGGCAGCACGGCAGCCTTTGGAGCTGTTCGGTCCAGGTTCGAATCCTGGTGGCGGAGCGACCGATCACCGACCGGGCGAGTGCCCGGACCGAGGGGGAGCACACGTGACCGACGACCGTCTGGCCATCATCATCCTGGCCGCTGGCCAGGGAACCCGCATGAAGTCGGCGCTGCCGAAACTCCTGCACCCACTCGGCGGCGTGCCGATCGTCGGGCACGTGCTGGCGACCGCCCGCTCGCTCGACGCCGGGCACGTCATCGCCGTGGTCCGCCACGAGCGCGACCGCCTCGTCGAGGCCATCGAG
The DNA here is from genome assembly GCF_001650455.1 of Plantibacter sp. H53. Classification (NCBI taxonomy): domain Bacteria; kingdom Bacillati; phylum Actinomycetota; class Actinomycetes; order Micrococcales; family Microbacteriaceae; genus Plantibacter; species Plantibacter sp. H53. Next base: position 99,014 of record NZ_LWCT01000046.1, on the reverse strand, counting down.
TCGGAGCTCCCCGGTGCGACCATCGTCGACCAGGACGAGGTGCCCGGCACCGGTCGCGCGGTGGAGCAGGCGCTCCTGGCACTGCCCGACGACTTCGACGGTGACGTCCTCGTGGTCAACGGCGACGTCCCGCTGCTGAACGCCGCCACGCTCACCACGCTCATCGAACGCCACCGCAACCACGACGTCGCGGCGACGATCCTCTCGGCCATGCCCGACGACGCGACCGGCTACGGACGCATCATCCGCACCGAGGCCGGCGCCCTCGACTACATCGTCGAGCAGAAGGACGCGACCGACGCCGAGCGGGCCGTCAACGAGATCAACGCCGGGGTCTACCTCTTCGGTGTGAGCCAGCTCCGCGACGCCCTCGCCGAGGTCACCACCGACAACGCCCAGGGGGAGAAGTACCTCACGGACGTCATCGGCCTCCTGCGACGCGCGGGCTCCGAGGTCTCTGCGCTCCCCGTGAGCGACTCCTGGCTGGTCGAGGGCATCAACGACCGCGCCCAGCTGAGCGCCGCCGCGGCCAAACTGAACGCCCTCCTCGTGCGCGCCTGGCAGCTCGCCGGCGTGACCGTCCAGGACCCGGCCACGACGTGGATCGACATCAAGGCGCGGCTGCACGCCGACGTCACCCTGCTTCCCGGGACGCAGATCCTCGGCGCGACGGTCGTCGAGTCCGGTGCGACGATCGGTCCGGACACCACGCTCATCGACACCGAGGTCGGCGCTGGCGCGCGCGTCCGCCGCACGGACGCGACGCTGTCGGTCATCGGTGCCGGCGCCGAGGTCGGGCCGTTCGCCTACCTGCGACCCGGCACGGTGCTCGGCGAGCGCGGCAAGATCGGCACCTTCGTGGAGACGAAGAACGCGCAGATCGGCGAGGGCAGCAAGGTCCCGCACCTCAGCTACATCGGCGACACCGAGATCGGCGTCGAGTCGAACGTCGGTGCCGGCACGATCACCTCGAACTACGACGGCGTGCACAAGCACCGCACGACCATCGGATCGCACGTCCGCACCGGCGCGCACAACACGCTCGTCGCCCCGGTCAGTGTCGGGGACGGTGCCTACTCCGGCGCCGGCACCGTCATCCGCAAGGACGTCCCGGCGGGTGCGCTCGCCCTGACGGTCGCGCAGCAGCGGAACGTCGAGGGCTGGGTCGAGCAGAAGCGCCCGGGCACGGCGTCTGCGACGGCAGCCGGCGCCGCCTCGGCGGCACCGACCGCGGATGCCGTGTCGGACGACGCGGCTGCGGCTGGTAACGTCGACTCGTGAGTGAGGCCGGAGGACTCCGGCAGAAGGCAGGGTCTGTGTCAGGCATCACGGCGGACAACAAGAAGCAGCTGGTCCTCGTCTCCGGACGAGCCCACCCGGAGCTCGCCGAGGCGATCGCGGCGGAGCTCGACTCCGAGCTCCTCCCCACCGATGCCAGGACCTTCGCCAACGGCGAGATCTACGCCCGGTACGACGAGAGCATCCGCGGCACCGACGTCTTCGTCATCCAGTCGCACACCGCTCCGATCAACGAGTGGCTCATGGAGCAGCTCATCATGGTCGACGCGGCCAAGCGCGCGAGTGCCAAGCGCATCACCGTTGTCGCCCCGTTCTACCCGTACGCGCGCCAGGACAAGAAGGGTCGCGGACGCGAGCCCATCTCCGCCCGCCTCGTCGCCGACCTCTTCAAGGCCGCCGGTGCCGACCGCATCATGTCGGTCGACCTCCACGCCGCGCAGATCCAGGGCTTCTTCGACGGTCCCGTCGACCACCTCTTCGCCATGCCGGTCCTCCTCGAGCACTTCCGCGCGAAGCTCGACCCGTCGACGCTGACGGTCGTCTCGCCCGACATGGGCCGCGTCCGCGTGGCCGACATCTGGAGCGACAAGCTCGGCGCACCGCTCGCCATCATCCACAAGCGCCGCGACCCGCTGGTCCCCAACCAGGTCAGCGTCCACGAGATCGTCGGCCAGGTCGAGGGTCGGGTCTGCCTGCTCGTCGACGACCTGATCGACACCGGACGCACGATCGTCAAGGCTGCCGAGGCACTCAAGAACGCCGGCGCGATCGGCGTCGTCGTCGCGGCCACCCACGCGGTGTTCTCCGACCCGGCGGTGGAGCTCCTGCAGAGCGACGCCATCGACTCGGTCGTCGTCACCGACACTCTCCCGGTCGACGAGGCCAAGCGCTTCGACAAGCTGACCGTCCTCTCGATCGCGCCGCTCATCGCCCGTGCGATCCACGAGGTCTTCGACGACGGCTCCGTGACGAGCATGTTCGACGGCGCCGCGTAGCCCGTCACCTTCCGCTGGTACGCAGAACGCCCGGTCCGATTCGGACCGGGCGTTCTGCGTGTGCAGGCTGCGAGCTAGTGGCTCGAGCCCGCCTGCTCGACCTCACTGCGGTCGCCCGACCAGAGGGTGTGGAACGTGCCGTCGAGGTCGACGCGCTTGTAGGTGTGCGCACCGAAGAAGTCGCGCTGGCCCTGGACGAGCGCTGCGGGCAGACGCTCGGCGCGGAGGCCGTCGTAGTACGACAGCGACGACGAGAACGCCGGCGAGGGGATGCCCGCCTGCGCGGCCGCGACGACGACGCGGCGCCAGCTGTCCTGCGCCTCCGCGACGGCGTCGCTGAAGTAGGGTGCCGTCACGAGGGCGACCAGCTCGGGGTTCTCCTCGTACGCCTCGGTGATGCGGTTGAGGAACTGCGCACGGATGATGCAGCCGCCGCGCCAGATCTTCGCGATCTCGCCCTTCTTGATGTCCCAGCCGTACTGCTCGGCACCGGCGACGATCTCGTCGAAGCCCTGCGAGTAGGCGATGATCTTCGACGCGTAGAGCGCCTGGCGCACGTCCTCGACGAACTGGTCGGGGTCGGCGACGGTCCACTCCTCGGAGGGACCGGCGAGCTCGCGGGCCGCTGCGCGCTGCGCCGGCTTCGACGACAGCGAACGGGCGAACACGGCTTCTGCGATGCCCGACACCGGGATGCCGAGGTCGAGGGCCGTCTGCACGGTCCACGCGCCGGTGCCCTTGGCGCCGGCCTGGTCGAGGATCACGTCGACGAGTGGCTGCCCGGTCTTCGCGTCGACCTGCTTGAGGACCTCGGCGGTGATCTCGATCAGGTAGCTCTCGAGCGTGCCGCGGTTCCACTCGGCGAAGATCTCCGCGATCTCGGCCGGCGACTTGCCGGTGCCGCGACGGATGAGGTCGTAGGCCTCGGCGATGAGCTGCATGTCGGCGTACTCGATGCCGTTGTGGATCATCTTGACGAAGTGGCCGGCGCCGTCGGTGCCGACGTGGGTGACGCAGGGCTCACCCTCGGCGATCGCGGCGATCGACTTGAGGATGGGGCCGAGGGTCTCCCACGCCTCGGCGGAGCCACCAGGCATGATCGACGGTCCCTTGAGGGCACCCTCCTCGCCGCCGGAGATACCGGCGCCGACGAAGTTGATGCCCGTCTCGCGGACGGCCTTCTCGCGGCGGATGGTGTCGGTGAAGAGTGCGTTGCCGCCGTCGACGATGATGTCGCCGGGCTCGAAGACCTCGGTGAGCTGCTGGATGACGGCGTCGGTGCCCTTACCCGCCTGCACCATGATGATCGCGGTACGTGGCTTCGAGAGCGACGCGGCGAACTCCTCGATGGTCTTCGACGCGACGAAGCCGGCCTCGGGGTGCTCCCTCACGAGCAGGTCGGTGCGTTCGGGGGAGCGGTTGTACACGGCGACCGTGTTGCCCTCGCGGCTCGCCAGGTTGCGCGCGAGGTTGCTGCCCATGACGGCCAGACCGACGACGCCGATGTTGGCGCGAGCTTCGGCGGTGTTCACCATGTGGTTCTCCTTCAGAGTGGGTGATGCGGGAAGCGTTCCGAGTGCTCAGGAGTCGACGGGGCGGCTGCAGGACAGCGGCGACACCCTCGTCGATCCGGGCACGGCCCGTCCTGCAACCGTAGCAAAGGGAGGTGTCGCTCCACCGCTTGATGACCACGCGTGCGGGTGAGGTCCGAGCGGGCCGTGCGGGCGTGTCCGGTATCGTGCTGTGCGGGTCGGACGAGCCGGCCGACCGGCCGACGGCCGGAGACCACAGGGGGTTCCGTGTGATTGCACCGCTCGTCGTCGTCATGGGCGTGTCCGGGTCCGGGAAGAGCACGACCGGAGTGCTGATCGCCGACCGGCTCGGGGTGCCCTTCATCGATGCCGACGCCCTGCACCCGCTCGAGAACGTGCGGAAGATGGCCGCCGGCACGCCGCTCGAGGACCCCGACCGCTGGCCCTGGCTCGCCCTCGTGGGCAAAGCGCTGGCAGACGCCTCGGACACCGGGCTCGTGATGGCCTGCTCCGCACTCCGACGGGTCTACCGGGAGGCGATCCTCGCGGAGGCGCCAGGGGTGCGGTTCGTGCTCCTCCACGGCTCGCGCGCGGTGCTCGGACGCCGGATGGAGGGCAGGAGCGGTCACTTCATGCCGCCGTCGCTCCTCGACTCCCAGTTCGCCCTCCTCGAGGACCTGGACGTCGACGAGCCGGGGTTCGTCGTGGACGTCGACGCCACCGTCGAGGAGATCGTGGACGAGGCGGTCGCGGGCCTCAGCGCGGTGCGATAGACTCTCCCACTGAACTTCGGCGAGGGAAGCGGCCCGTGGCAGCTTCCGTGATCGACGCGGTGGTCTGGCTTCCGGCTTTTCCTCACGCAGATACGCGTTCGAGTTGACTCATCCATTCCGCCGCGCACCGTCGCGGCACGACCAACCGGGTGCAAGACCCGTGAGGAGAACATCATGTCCGATGACCTGAAGGTCACCGCGGAACTCCGCGAATCGTTCGGCAAGGGCGCAGCCCGCAAGCTCCGTGCCCTCGGCAAGATCCCCGCCGTGCTGTACGGCCACGGCACCGAGCCCGTGCACGTCTCGCTGCCCGGCCACCAGATGCTGCTCATCCTCCGCAAGTCCAACGCGGTGCTCGAGCTCGACATCGACGGCAAGGGCCAGCTCGCGCTGGTCAAGGACGTCCAGAAGGACCCCGTGCGCCAGATCATCGAGCACCTCGACCTCATCGTCGTCAAGAAGGGCGAGAAGGTCCAGGTCGACATCCCCGTGCACGTCGAGGGCGAGTCGGCCGCCGGCACCATCCTCAACCAGGACGCCACCACGGTGAGCCTCGAGGTCGAGGCGACCCACATCCCCGAGCGCGTCACCGTCAGCGTCGAGGGTCTCGAAGAGGGCGCCCAGATCCTGGCCGGCGACCTCGAGCTCCCGAAGGGCGCTTCGCTCATCACCGAGGCCGACGTCCTCATCGTCGCGATCGCCGTGCCGGCCGCTCCGGTGGACGAGGAGACGGAGGCCGCTGAGGCCGCCGCCGAGGAGACCGCAGCCGAGGCCGAGGCCGCCGAGTAGTCACCACTCCAGCAGACGAACCTGTCGCCCGCCCGCCCCGATAGTCTCGGAGCATGGCAGGCGGCAGGTTCGCTCGGTTTCTGGCCGGTCTCACCGGACGGGCCGAGGCGTTCGATCAGGAAGGCAGCATGGCTGCAGACACGTGGCTCATCGTCGGGCTCGGGAACCCGGGCGAGCAGTACGCCCGCAACCGGCACAACGTCGGGCAGATGGTCCTCGACGAGCTCGCGAAGCGCATCGGCGGGACCTTCAAGACCCACAAGGGCAACGCGCGCGTGGCTGAGGGGCGTCTCGTGCCCGGCGGCCCGAAACTCGTGCTCGGCAAGCCCAACAGCTACATGAACCTCTCCGGCGGCCCGACCGCTGCGCTCGCCCAGTTCTTCTCCGTCGACCCCGACCATGTCATCGCCGTCCACGACGAGCTCGACATCCCGTTCGACTCGATCAAGCTCAAGCAGGGTGGCGGGCACGGTGGGCACAACGGTGTCCGCGACATCGCCTCAGCGCTGAAGACCCCGGAATTCCTGCGGGTCCGGGTCGGAATCGGGAGGCCGCCGGGCCGTCAGGACGCCGCCGACTTCGTCCTCAAGGACTTCGCGGGAACGGAACGGGAGCAGCTCCCGATGCTGATTTCGGACGCTGCGGACGCGGTCGAACTCCTCGTGAACGAGGGCCTGTTGGCTGCACAGACCCGTTTCCACGGCGCCTGACGCCCGCTCAGCCGAGCGGTGAGCGGTCGCGTCGGGCCTGACGCGTGCTGGCGCCGACGAGCGTCGCGCCCACCAGGAGCAGCCCGCTGATGAGCAGTGCGGCTGAGCTGGGGACCTCGGCTCCCGTCCGGGCCAACGGAGCCTCCGGTTCGAGTGGAGCGAGCCCCCACACGATGCCGAGCGAGGTGTGGAGCGCCCCCGTCGAGACACGGGGTGCGTCCGGGAGCGGTAGGCGACCGGCGACGGCGGACGTCACCGACCCGGTGGGGGCGAGGTCCGACGCGCGCGAATACCCGGTCAGGATCGCCTCGAACGTGTGGGAGAACGAGCCGTGGTCGAGTGCGGTCGGTGTCAGGACGAGCGGCTCGGTGCTGGTGCAGACCGTCGAGGCACCAGGCTCGATGAACTCGCTGCTGCAGGTGAGGCGGGTGTCCGGCGTCTCCGCGAGGGTGATGTCGCCCAGCGCGTTCTCGCCGGTGTTGGTGACCGTCGCGATGACACGCAAGCGGTCACCGGGGTCGATCGTGACGGTCTCGCCCTCGACCGGAACCCACGATCCGTCGGCACCCTGGATCTCGAGGTGGACGGTGCCCTCCACGGCCAGCGCGGGGACGAGCACGCGATAGGTGGTCTCGTCCGTGCTGCTGAGCCCCGCGGCGGTCTGCTCCACGCGGACGACCGCCTCGCCGGACTCGACGACATCGGTGCTTGCGCAACTCCAGCGGCCGGCCGGGTCCACGGTGGTCTCACACAGGGTGTGGCCCTCGCCGTCGCGCACGGTGACGTCGGCGCCCGGTTCGCCCGTTCCGGCGGAGGTCGGTCGTGAGGACTCCACGAGGGCGCCGGATGCCGGGCTCTCGATCACGACCCGGTCGATGGCGGTCAGGGCCGGCTGCGAGCCGAGGTCGAGCCCGCGGACGGCATCACCCGCCACGGCGACGGTCAGCGAGCCGCGAGCGACCGGTGTGACGTCGACCTCGATCGTGCACGACTCCTCGCCCGCCGTGAGGTCGCCCGTGAACGCGATGTCGGCCCCGGCCCCAGGAGCGGTCACCTCTGCTGTGCAGCTCGTGATCACTCGCGGATCGGCTGCGACCGCGAGTCCGCCGGGCAGGACCGTCTGCACGGACCAGCCGGCCTTCGCGGCGAGTTCCGGGGTGTTGCGCACGACGAAGCGGAGACGGACCGTCTCACCGACGACGGCGGTGTCCTGCGACACTTCGACGTCGAGGGTCGGCGTCACGTCGATGATGCGCAGATCGTCGAAGGCGTGGTCGTTGCCCGAGCCGCCGCCGTGTTCGTTGCGCATCACGACGCCGATCGATGTCGCGTCCACCAACATCGAGGCATCGGCGGTGAAGTGCCCGGCACGAGCGGAGACGCCGCCGTGGCTGAACGAATCGGCTCGGTCGTCCGTGCACGGGTCGATCGCCTGCTCGGACACCGGGTGTTCGAGGCCGTCGGGGGTCCGCAGCGCGAGCTGCAGCGCGGTCGGTACCGCTGCGAAGCAGTTCAGGGACGCGACGTTCACGGAGGCGGTCAGGAAGCGGTCGGAACCGGTCGCGAGGGGGATCGGCGTGGTCGTCTCCAGTTCGACCGCGCCGTCTGGACCGTTGGTCTGGGTGTAGGCCGCAACGGCGGAATTGGACCTCGGATCGGTGCCGTTGAGGATGCCCAGCACTCCGGCGAGGGCACGGACGTTCGACATGGCGCTCGCGGCGTCCAGGCAGTCACCGGGTTCGGCGCCCGTCATGGAGGCGGACAGGATGAAGCCGTTGCACGCCGCTCGGTCCGTCCAGAAGTCGTCGGCGTCGAACCGCAGGTCCGAACGGCCCAGATAGTCGCGGACCGACAGGGGCGCCCCGGCGTCGGGTGCGCGTTCGAAGTCCTCGTGGAAGACTCACCGCGCGGAGTGCCCGGTGCATCGGTCGGCGGCTCGGAGGCCGATGCTCCGGCGGGTACCGGTTGGATCATCGAGAGGGTCCAGCCGACCGTCAGCACGAGTGTCGTGGCCAGGATCGGACGGAGTGGGCTGGTCGAAACGCGCATGCAGCATCCCAAGAGATCATCGGATGGGGGAGGCCGCCAGCGTAGCAGTACTGGTGTGCTGAGATATCAGACGATCGAGGGGTGGCCGTCCGATGAAGCGGAAGCCGACGGCTCAGGCGCGCACGTACCGCGAGATCAGCAGCTCCTCGGCGCGCAGGAGATGCTGCAACCGCATCGCTCGCGGCGCCGGGGACGCGGGACCTGCGGAGACGCGGACGCTCTCGCCGCCGACGAGCGCCGGACTGATCGTCAGGCAGAGTTCGTCGACGGCGTCGGCGGCGATGAACGAGCCGAAGAGTGCCGGCCCACCCTCGCACAGGATCTGTCGCAGACCACGGTCGGAGAGTGCCTGGACGACTCGCGCCGGTTCGACGTGTTCCTCGCCGCACGCGACCACGTCGGCGACCGCCTCCAGTGCTGCGCGCTTCGCGGGGTCGGCGCGGTCGGTCGTCACGACGAGCGGCCGGACCGGTGCCTGGGTGAAGACCTCCGAGCGCAGGTCGAGGTCGAGCGAGCCCGACACGATCGCGAACACCGGGTGCAGGGGGAGGCCGTGGTCGTCGCGCCACATCGCGGCGTCGACATCGAGCCGCATGGCACCGTAGCCCTCGTCGCGCACGGTCCCGGCACCGACGAGCACGACATCGGTGAGTCGACGCAGGATGTCGAACACGGTCTTGTCGGCCGGGCCGCCGAGCCCGCCGGAGACGCCGTCGACGGTCGCCCCACCGTCCAGGCTCGTCACGAAGTTCACGCGGACGGTCGTGACGGAGCGGTCCTCGACGGTGTAGGCCGCCACGAGCTCGTCGACCGACAGCGGTCGGTCCTGCGCGGGGACCAGGCTCGTGATGCTGGGGGTGCTCATGTGACTCCTCGAGGGTTCCGGATCAGACGTTGTGGACGGGCGCCACCGGTGCGCGGAAGCCGAGGATCGCCTCGGTCATCCGCACGGCCGCGATCGACTCGGGCACGGCGTGCATCCGCACGATGCGGGCGCCGAGGAGGATGCACGCGGCAGCGGACACCAGGGAACCCTCGAGACGTTCCGACTTCGGCCGATCGAGGGACTCGCCGATGAAGTCCTTGTTCGAGACGGCGGCGAGCGTCGGCAGCCCGAGCGCGGCGATCTCGTCGAACCGTCGCGTGAGCTCGAGCGTCTGCACGGTGTTCTTGTTGAGGTCGTGCCCGGGGTCCACGATGAGCCGTGACTCGGGGATGCCGTGCGAGAGCGCGAGGTCGACGCGGGCTGCGAGGAAGGCGGCGACCTCACCGGCGACGTCGTCGTAGTGGGGACGGGGATGCGGCTGCCTGGGCCTGGCCAGACTGTGCGTGATGACGAGGGTGGCCTCGCTCGCTGCGACGACGTCCGCGAGCGCCGGATCGTGGATCCCCGTGGTGTCGTTGATGACGGAGGCGCCCGCCGCGATGCAGGCCGCCGCCACCTCGGGGCGGAAGGTGTCGACGGAGATGACGACGTCGCTCCGTGCGGCGAGCGCCTCGACGACGGGGAGCACGCGGTCGATCTCCTCGGCGGTGGGGATCTCCGGCCCGGGGGCGAACTTGGCTCCGCCGATGTCGACCCAGTCGGCGCCCTGTTCTGCGGCGGTCACGGCGGCGTCGACGGCGCGGTCGAGTGAGAACGTCGCGCCCTGGTCGAAGAAGGAGTCCGGGGTGCGGTTGATGATCGCCATGACTGCGACCTGCTTCGAGAAGTCGAACGTCCGCGCTCCGATCCGGCGGATCGGTTGGCGGATCGGGGGGAGCGGGAAGCCGCCGGTCCGTTCGGGGTGTCGGTCTGACCGGGGCTCCGTGCTCGTCATGGGTCAATCATGACGCGTCCGGCGCGCGAGGATGCCGCGTGACGCGTCGTCCGCAGCCGATTGACAGCGGTGACCGGCGGGCGATCGGGTCATGGGTGTCGGTGGCTCGGCGTAGGCTGTCCCGGTGACGCTTCAGGGTTTGACTCACGCGCTTCGGCGCGCCGCAACGATCGACGATGCCCTCGCGTACGCGGGCAAGAGCGCGGACTTCTCCGTGATCGACGGGCTGCGTGCACCGCTCCTCGCGGCGCTCATGGACGAGCGCGGTCGGCAGGGTGCCGCCCAGGCGGCCCTCGTCGTCACCGCGACCGGCCGTGACTCCGAGCGGCTCCGCTCCGCGCTCAGCGACCTCATGCCCGAGGCCGAGATCGTCGAGTTCCCGGCCTGGGAGACCCTGCCGCACGAACGCCTCAGCCCGAGCGCCGAGATCGTCGGCCGACGCCTGGAGGCGCTGCGGCGGCTCGGCGCCTGGACAGGGGAGCGGCCGTTCCTCCTCGTCGCCTCCGTTCGCGCCGCGCTGCAGCCCGTGGCCGACAACCTCACCGAGACCGCTCCGATCGAGCTCGTCCAGGGCGGTCGCGGGCACGACCTCGCCGCGATCGCGCTGCGCCTCGTCGAACTCGCGTACACCCGGGTCGACATGGTCTCGCGGCGTGGTGAGTTCGCGTTGCGCGGTGGCATCCTCGACGTCTTCCCTCCGGTCGCCGACCACCCGTACCGGGTCGAGTTCTTCGGCGACGAGGTCGACGGCATCCGGGCGTTCTCGGTCGCCGACCAGCGATCGCTGCCCGAGCCGGTCGACGCGATCCGCCTGCCGCCGTCTCGGGAACTGCTCCTCAGCCCGGCCGTCCGGCAGCGCGCCGCGGAGATGCAGCACGAGTTCCCGAGCCTCACCGGCATCCTCGAGAAGATCGCGGAGGGCATCGCGGTGGAGGGCATGGAGTCGCTCTCCCCGGCCCTCGTCGACCGCCTCGTCCCGATCACCCACTACCTGCCGGATGGAGCGGCCGTCGCCGTCGTCTCGCCGGAGCGCGTCGTCACGCGGTCGATCAGCCTCGCCGAGACGAACCGCGAGTTCCTCGCCGCCGCATGGAGCGCCGCGACCGTCGGTGCGAACGCGCCGATCGACCTCGCCTCCGGCGACTTCATCTCGCTGGGCGCCCTGAAGGAGTCCGTCACCTTCAGCGCTCCCGGCCAGCCGGCACCCGACCACCCGTGGTGGACGTTCAGCGGCTTCCGCGCCGGCCCCGACGTCGAGACGCTCCCGGAGCACCTCGAACTCGACGAGCTCCTCACCGTCACGGTCGACGGCGACACCGTGCCGAGCTTCCACGGCAACGTCGAGGGCGCCATCGAACACGTCGCCGACCGCATCCGCGAAGGGTGGACGGTCGTCGTCGCCGCCCGCGGGGTCGGTCTCGTCGAGCGCGCGGCGGACGTCCTCGCCGAGCACGAGATCGCCGCTCGCATGGTCGACGAGCTACCGGCCGACCCGGAGTCCGGCGTCGCCTACCTGTTGCAGGCCGACGTCGAGGGCGGCTTCGAGCTCGAGACGTCGAAGCTCATGCTGCTCGGCGAGACCGAGTTCTACGGACGCACCGCCGGGTACGACTCGCGCCTGGTCAAGAAGCTCGCCACCCGACGCAAGAACGTCGTCGACCCGATGCAGCTCCGGTCCGGCGACTTCGTCGTGCACCAGACCCACGGCATCGGCAAGTTCGTCGAGATGACCCAGCGCGAGGTCTCGAGCGGCGGACGCAACCCGGTGAAGAGCACCCGCGAGTACCTCGTCCTCGAGTACGCACCCTCCAAGCGCGGGTACCCGGGCGACAAGCTGCTCGTCCCCACGGACCAGCTCGACCTGCTCACCCGCTACGTGGGCGGCGAGGCTCCGCAGCTCAGCAAGATGGGCGGCAGCGACTGGTCGCAGGCGAAGAGCAAGGCGCGCAAGGCCGTCCGCGACATCGCCGTCGAGCTGGTCAAGCTCTACTCGGCGCGCATGGCGTCGAAAGGGCACGCCTTCGGCCCCGACACCCCGTGGCAGCGCGAGCTCGAGGAGGCGTTCCCGTTCGCGGAGACCCCCGACCAGCTGCAGACCATCGACGAGGTCAAGGCCGACATGGAGCGCGAGATCCCGATGGACCGCCTCCTCTCCGGCGACGTGGGGTTCGGGAAGACCGAGGTCGCCGTCCGTGCCGCGTTCAAGGCCGTCCAGGACGGCAAGCAGGTCGCGATGCTCGTGCCGACCACGCTGCTCGTCAAGCAGCACTTCGAGACCTTCCAGGAGCGGTTCGCCGGGTTCCCGGTACACCTGCGGCCGCTCAGCCGGTTCCAGTCCGACAAGGAGGCTCGGGAGGCGCTCGCCGGACTCGCCGACGGCACGGTCGACGTCATCATCGGGACCCACCGGCTCCTCACGGACAAGGTGCAGTTCAAGGACCTCGGTCTCGTGATCATCGACGAGGAGCAGCGGTTCGGTGTCGAGCACAAGGACGCCCTCAAGAAGTTGAAGACGAACGTCGACATCCTGGCCATGAGCGCGACCCCGATCCCGCGCACGCTCGAGATGGCGGTCACCGGCATCCGGGAGATGTCCACGCTCGCCACGCCACCGGAGGACCGCCACCCGATCCTGTCCTTCGTCGGTCCGTACAACGGCAAGCAGGTCGGTGCGGCGATCCGGCGCGAGCTCCTGCGCGAAGGCCAGATCTTCTTCGTGCACAACCGGGTCTCGTCCATCAGTCGGGTCGCGGCGGACCTCGCGGAGCTCGTCCCCGAGGCACGCATCGCCATCGCCCACGGGCAGCTCGGCGAGGCCGCGCTCGAACAAGTCGTGGTCGACTTCTGGGAGCGCCGCTTCGACGTCCTCGTCTGCACGACGATCATCGAGACCGGCCTCGACATCTCGAACGCCAACACGATCATCATCGACCGCGCCGACAAGTACGGCCTGAGCCAGCTGCACCAGCTGCGGGGTCGTGTCGGTCGAGGTCGTGAGCGCGCCTACGCCTACTTCCTCTACGACGAGCACAAGCCGCTCTCCGAGACCGCCCACGACCGGCTCTCGACCATCGCGGCCAACAACGAGCTCGGCAGCGGTATGCAGGTCGCCCTGAAGGACCTCGAGATCCGTGGCGCGGGCAACATGCTCGGCGGTGAGCAGGCAGGCCACATCGCGGGAGTGGGCTTCGACCTCTATCTCCGCATGATCGGCGAGGCCGTGTCCACCTTCCGCGGCGACGTCGCCGAGGGGCAGACCGAGCTCCGGCTCGAGCTACCCGTCGACGCACACATCCCCGAGGAGTACGTCGACAGTGAGCGGCTGCGGCTGGAGGCCTACCAGAAGCTGTCGGCCGCGTCCGGGCCGGCGGCGAAGGACGGTCAGATCGACCTCGTGATCGACGAACTCACCGATCGCTACGGTGAGCCGCCGGCACAGGTGAGCACGCTCATCGCCGTGTCGAGGCTCCGCCAGCGTGCGCAGCGCTCGGGACTCAGCGACCTCATCGCCGTCGGACCGAACCTGCGGGTCACCCCTGCCGACCTCCCCGACTCGATTCAGACGCGGTTGCGACGCATGTATCCCGGCGCGAAGTACCTGGCCCAGACGAACACCGTCATCGTGCCGTTGCCGCGCGTCGGCGACGAACCGCTGGCCGACACCGACCTCATCGCCTGGGTGCAGCAGTTCCTGAACGCGATCTACCCGCTGCCGGAGGGCTCGACGTCGTCCTAGCGGGCAGCAGGAGATGGGCCCGCGGGACGACAGCGTCGGTACCCGCGGCCGATCCGACAGCCGTCGTCCATCCCTAGCGTGGAGGGATGAAGAAGTTCCTCCGCATCGTCCTCACCGGGGTCGTGGCGCTCGTCGCGCTCGTGCTCGCCGGGCTCCTCACGACCACCATCGTCAACACCGCCGCATCGGCTGCTGAAGCCACGCGTATCAAGGAGTACGGGCAGCGGGTCGAGGTCGACGGTAAACGCATGAACGTGTCGGTGACGGGAGACGGTGACCAGACGATCGTCCTCCTGCCCGGCTTCGGCACCGGTTCGCCCGTGCTCGACTTCTCGCCGCTCGTCGGGGAGCTCTCGTCGTCGTACCGGGTGATCGTGGTCGAGCCCTTCGGTTACGGGCTGAGCGACCAGACCGACGTGCCGCGAACGACCGAGAACATCGTCTCGGAGATCCACGAGGCGGTCGCCGGGCTGGGCATCGACCGGTACGTGTTGATGGGGCACTCCATCGCGGGGATCTACGCGCTGGACTACGTCGAGCGGTTCCGCGACGAGGTGACGGCGTTCGTCGGTGTCGACAGCAGCGTGCCCGACCAACCGGGTATGGACGCCGCGCTGCCGGTCGACGCCCTGCGTGCGGCCAAGGCACTCGGCATCACCCGGGTCGTCACGGCGCTGTCGGGCGACCCGTACCCGGATCCGCCGTACGACCAGCACACGCGTGAGCAGCTCGGGATGATCTCGCTGCGCAACACCTCGAGTGCGACGTCCTCGGACGAGATGTCGCGCATCGCGGCGAACTTCCGAGCGGCGAAGGGGAAGACCTTCCCGGCAGACCTCCCGGTGCTGCTCTTCGCCCAGCGGGACAACCTGACGGTGGAGGGGTGGCTGCCGCTCCATGAGGAGCAGGCCGCGAGCGTCGACCGAGGAGAGGTCGTGCCGCTCGACGCCGACCACTACCTGCACCACACGACGTCCCGCGAGATCGCCGCGGACGTCGACCGCTTCCTCGCGACTCCGGGCGTCGGGTAGCCGGTCGACGGGCCAGGCAGTCGGTCTGCGGACGGACGTATGCTGGTGCCCACGATCCCGTCGAGTCGGAGGAACCCATGGCGACCAGCATCCGGACGAAGCAGGAGCCGAAGGTGGTCGTGGCCGACGCCGTGGCCCGGCTCCGACAGACCTTCGACCGCGGCACCACGAAGCCCGTCGCTTGGCGGCTCCGGCAGCTCCGTGCGCTGAAGCAACTGCTCCTCGAACGGGGCGGCGAGCTCGAGCGGGCGCTGGCGACCGACCTGGGCAAGAGCGGTACCGAGGCGCAGATCACCGAGATCGGCCTCCTCGTCGGCGAGATCGACCACACGCTGAAGCACCTGAAGCGTTGGGTGCGGCCCCGACGCGTCGCGGTACCACTCACCCTCGCCCCGGCGTCGGCATCGGTCGTGGCGGAACCGGTCGGCGTCGTCCTCGTCATCGGCCCGTGGAACTATCCGGTCCAGCTCTGCATCGGTCCCGTCATCGGGGCGCTCGCCGCGGGTGACGCCGTCCTGCTGAAGCCCAGCGAGCTCGCCCCCGCCACGAGCGCCGCACTCGCGCGCCTCCTCCCGGAGTACCTCGACGACCGTGCCGTCGCGGTCGTCGAGGGCGATGCGGAGGTCGCCACCGCCCTCCTCGCCGAGCGGTTCGACCACATCTTCTACACGGGTGGCGCCACCGTGGGCAAGGTCGTCGCCCGGGCCGCGGCGGAGCATCTGACCCCCATCACCCTGGAACTCGGCGGGAAGTCGCCGGTGTACGTCGACGACACCGTCGACCTCGCGGATGCGGCCCGCCGGATCGTCTGGGGCAAGCTCATGAACGCCGGCCAGACCTGCGTCGCCCCCGACTACCTGCTCGCGACGCGGTCGGTCGCCGATCGGCTCGTCCCGTACCTGCGCGACGCGATCGCAGCCCTCTACGGCCCGGACCCCGCCGACAGTGCCGACTACGGGCGCATCATCTCCGACAGGCACTTCGACCGGGTCAGCGGTCTGCTCGACGGTCTCGAACCGGCCCTCGGCGGCGAGGTCGACGCCTCGGAGCGGTACATCGCCCCGACGGTCGTGAACGGCGTCGACACTTCGGCGTCGATCATGCAGGAGGAGATCTTCGGTCCGATCCTGCCGATCCTCCACGTGTCCGGGCTCGAACAGGCCATCGCGCACATCCGGGCGGGGGAGAAACCGCTCGCGCTCTACGTCTTCAGCGACGACCGCGCCACGCGGAAGCGGTTCACGCGCGACACCTCCTCTGGCGCGTTGGCGTTCGGCGTGCCGGCCGCTCACCTCCTCGTGCCGGGTCTGCCGTTCGGCGGTGTCGGGGCCAGCGGGATGGGCGCGTATCACGGTCGCCATTCCTTCGACACGTTCAGTCACGCGAAGGCGGTGTTCTCCAAGCCGCTGTCCCCGGACACGCTGTCGCTCGTCTACCCGCCCTTCACCGAAGCGCGCGACCGGATCGCGCGACTGATCTCGAAGACCGGCAGCACCGACGGCCGCCGCCCGTGGGGAGCCCGTCGGTGAGCAGCGAGCCCGTCGGCGACACCTCCGCTGAGCGCCTCGTCGACGCCATGCGGCAGATCCGCGACCGCTGTGTGTGGACGCAGGGCATCGACCACGACATGCTCGTGCCGTACCTCATCGAGGAGAGCTACGAGCTCGTCGAAGCGGTCGAGGCCGGGACGCGCGACGAACTCGTCGAGGAACTCGGCGACGTACTGTGGCAGGTCGTCTTCCATGCGGAGATCGCATCCCGTGACGCCGATGCACCGTTCGACTTCGACGACGTCGCCGAGGCCGTCACCCGCAAGATGGTCCACCGTCATCCGCACGTGTTCGGCGACGAAGCAGCGCCGACCCCGGAGGACGTGGTGCGCGTCTGGAACGCCGCGAAGGCCGAGGAGAAGGCGAAGCGCAGCAGCGCGCTCGAGGGGATCCCGCAGGGGATGCCGTCGCTCGCCCTCGCCGACAAGGTGCTCGGCAGGGCCGTGCCGCTCGGAGTCGGACCGATGGCCGTCGCCGATGTCGTCGACGACGAGGACGCCCTGGGGGAGCAGCTCCTCGCCGTGGTCGCTGCAGCACGGGCGAACGGGCTCGACGCGGAACGGGCGCTCCGGGGTGCCGTCCGTCGGTTGAGCGCGCGGGTGCGGGACGCCGAGCGTCCGGTGGCGTCACCGACCGACGACTGAGCGAGGTTCGCCGGGCGCCTGCTCACGGTGCCCGTTCCCCGTCATGCCAGAATTGAGGCATGGCAGCTCCAGTGAACCCGCCGCGCGGCATGCGCGATTTCCTCCCCGCCGACAAGGCCCGCCGGGAGCACGCGCTGGGCACCATCCGTCGCGTCTTCACCGCGCATGGCTTCGACGAGATCGAGACGCCCGTGGTGGAGGAGTACGAGCGGCTGCACTCGGGGCTCGGCGGCGACAACGAGAAGATGGCGTTCAACATCCTCCGGCGGAAGCTCACCCCGGAGGCCATCGTGGCCGCAGCGGACAACCAGACCGAACTCACCGACCTCGGCCTGCGCTTCGACCTCACCGTGCCGCTCGCCCGGTTCTACGCGACGCACCGGGCCGAGCTCCCGCCGGTGTTCCGCTCGATCCAGATCGCGCCGGTCTGGCGCGGCGAACGGCCGCAGCAGGGCCGGTACCGCCAGTTCGTGCAGTGCGACATCGACATCATCGGAGAGTCGTCGAACCTCGCGGAGACCGAGCTCATCATCGCGACCCTCGGGGCCCTCGCCGAGCTCGGCATCACCGGCTGCAGCGTGCGGATCAACGACCGCCGACTCCTCATCGGGATGCTCGAATCGCTGGGCTTCCCCGCCGATGAGCACGCACAGGTGCTCATCACGATCGACAAGCTCGACAAGATCGGTCAGCAGGGCGTGGTCGCCGAACTGCGCGACCGTGGCGTCGACGCCACCGCCGTCGATGCACTCGAGGCCTTCTTCTCCCGTCCGCAGACGATGGAGTTCAACACCTTCGGCGAGCGGGCGATCCGCAAGGCGCTGCCGCTCGGTGCCGATGACACCGTCGTCGCGGAGCTCGACGCGCTCGGGAAGGGCGTCGCCGCGGCGACCTCCCTCCAAGGTCAGCCGGCCGACCCCTTCGCGAACCCGCTGGTGTTCGACCCCTTCCTGGTGCGGGGCATGGGGTACTACACGGGCGCCATCTTCGAGATCGCGCACCCCGACCTCGGGTACTCGCTCGGCGGCGGTGGTCGCTACGACGGCATGATCGGGCGTTTCCTCGGCCAGGACGTGCCGGCGGTCGGATTCTCGATCGGCTTCGAGCGCATCGTCGACCTCATCGAGCTCCCCGCCGGAGCGGCCGCGGATGCCGTCGTGCTCGTGCACGACCGTGACGTGGCGCCGATGACGCTGGTCGCGTTGAAGGCCAAGCTCGTCGCCCAGGGGCGTCGGGTGCGCCTCGAAGCCCGCGTGAAGAACCTCAAGGCCCTCCTCGACCGCGTGTCGGCAGCCGGCTTCGGCGCCTTCGCGTTCGTCTCGGCCGACTCGACGCTCGAGTCGCTCGAGTTCAAATCGCTCGACTGACGATTCCCGCGCCCGCTTCCCGATCCTCGGCGCGCTTCCGAGCCGCTCCCCAGCCCGTCGGTGCAGGATGGAGCATTCGGCCGGATCGCCTCCCTCGAGCGATCCGACCGCTCTGCCCCCGATCGAAGAACTGGTTCCCCCGATGAGCGTCATGGCCCCTGCAGCGCGCCCGCAGCGCGCCCCGGAGTCGACCGGCCCCACGCGCCGCCGGGTGAGCCTCGTGCGGCGCCGGGCGACGACGCTCGCGCTGGCCGTCGGAGTTCCGCTCGCCCTGCTGACGGCCGCCCACGCCCTCGTCCCCGACATCCTCGGCCTCGGGCTCGTCTGGGACAACGCCCTGCCGTGGACGTGGGTCCTGCTGCCGGTGCTCTTCCTCGTCCTCCTCGTCGCCCGCACGCCGGGCGCCGTCATCGGTCTCCTCGCGCCGACGCTCGTCTGGGCCTTCCTGTTCGGCCCCGGCGTCGTCCCCATGGGCGACGGGCGCTCGGCGGTCCCGGCCGAGGCCTCCCTCACGGTCGCCAGCCAGAACCTCGGGCCGGAGGGCGACCCCGCGGTCATCGCGGGTTCCCTCCAGGCGAGTGGTGCGGATCTCATCGCGCTCCAGGAGATCGAGGACCACGACCGCGAACCGCTCGCCGCGACGCTCGACGAGCAGTACCCGTACTCCGTGCTCACGGGGACGGTGGGTCTCTGGAGCCGCTATCCGATCGCCGACTCGGTCGGGCTGAAGCTCGGCCTCGACTGGTACCGGGCGATCAACGCCGTCGTCGACACCCCGTCCGGGGCCGTGAGCGTCTACGTGATCCACGCCGACTCCGCGCGTCCGGGTGCGCACGCCGAACGGGACGTGATGCTCGCGGAGTTGGCCGAAACCGTCGCGGCGAACACCCGTGATCGGATCGTCGTCATGGGCGACTTCAACGCCTCCGCCTCCGACCGGGCGCTCGCCGCACTCCAGAGCGAGGTGACGGAGCCCAACCAGAGCGAGGGAGGCTTCGGACTCACCTGGCCGGCCGGGACACCGCTCATGCGACTCGACCACGTCTTCGTCCGCGGCATGACCGCGACCCACAACGCCGTCGGCGACGCCGAGGGCAGCGACCACCACGGCATCGTGTCGAGCTTCCGGCTCGACCGCTGACCGCGCGCCTCGCGCGACGATCCGCGGCTCTGCGCCCGTTCAGCCGATGTCACTAGACTGAGCGCGGGCGGCCGTCGTACCCGTCCCACGTCCCAATCCCCACAAGGAGAACATCAGTGGCACTCATCGAGGCAGTAGGCGCTCGCGAAATTCTCGACTCCCGAGGCAACCCGACCGTCGAGGTCGAGGTGCTCCTGGAAGACGGCACGGTCAGTCGTGCAGCAGTCCCGTCCGGCGCATCGACCGGTGCGTTCGAAGCGTACGAGCTGCGTGACGGCGATGCCGCGCGTTACCTCGGCAAGGGTGTCGAGAAGGCGGTCGACGCCGTCCTCGACGAGATCGGCCCGGCACTCGAGGGCATCGAGGCGGACGACCAGCGCCTCGTCGACCACACCATGATCGAGCTCGACGGCACCGAGAACAAGAGCCGCCTGGGCGCGAACGCGATCCTCGGTGCGAGCCTCGCGGTCGCCCGTGCCGCTGCGGACTCCGCAGACCTGTCGCTCTACCGCTACGTCGGCGGCGCCAACGCCCACGTCCTCCCGGTCCCGATGATGAACATCATCAACGGTGGCTCGCACGCCGACACCGGCGTCGACATCCAGGAGTTCATGATCCTCCCGATCGGTGCCCCGAGCTTCCGTGAGGCGCTCCGCTGGGGCACCGAGACGTACCACACGCTCAAGGGCCTGCTGAAGTCGAAGGGCTTCGCGACCGGCCTCGGCGACGAGGGTGGCTTCGCCCCCGACTTCGAGCACAACCGTGCGGCCCTCGACTTCATCGTCGAGGCCATCGAAAAGGCCGGCTTCACGGTCGGAACCGACATCGCGCTCGGCCTCGACGTCGCCTCCAGCGAGTTCTACAAGGACGGCGCGTACCAGTTCGAGGGCAAGGCGCTCGACAGCACCGAGATGACCGCGTACTACGCCGACCTCGTCGCGAACTACCCGCTCATCACCATCGAGGACCCGCTGGCCGAGGACGACTGGGCGGGCTACGCCCACCTCACCCCCGAGCTCGGCTCCAAGGTCCAGATCGTCGGCGACGACCTGTTCGTCACGAACCCGAAGCGTCTCGCCGACGGCATCGCCAAGGGTGCGGCGAACTCGCTGCTCGTCAAGGTCAACCAGATCGGGACGCTCACCGAGACGCTCGACGCGGTCTCCCTCGCTCAGCGCTCCGGCTACACGACGATCCTGTCGCACCGCTCCGGCGAGACCGAGGACACCACGATCGCCGACCTCGCGGTCGCGACGAACGCGGGCCAGATCAAGACCGGTGCGCCTGCGCGCAGCGAGCGGGTCGCGAAGTACAATCAGTTGCTGAGGATCGAAGAGGAGCTGGGCCAGGCAGCCGTCTACGCCGGCCGCAGCGCCTTCCCCCGGTTCACCGCCTAAGCATCGTCACCTGAAGGCTCTCAGGGGTGCCGATCGGCACCCCTGAGAGCCTTCGTCGTGTGCGGGAGGCGCCTGTGAAGAAGCCATCGATGCCGGCCGGCGGCGAGTCGAAGCGCACGCCGTCCGGCAGCGGAGCAGCGTCCTCCTCGTCCTCCGGCTCGTCGAAGCAGCGACCGGCGTCGAAGCCCCGGTCGAACTCCGCGGATGCCTCCGCCAAGCACTCCTCCTCGTCCTCCAAGCGCCCGGCGGGAGCCACCGCGAAGCCCGCACTCTCCGCAGCCACAGCCCCGCGGTCGACGACGAAGGCACCGCGATCCGCGTCGGCCGGTTCCTCGGCACCGCGCTCGCGGACCGGCTCGACACGGACCACCCCGGCACGCCAGTCGGACGCCGGTGGCTGGTTGCGGAGTCTGCGACTGTCCGGGTTCAGCGTCCTGCTCCTCGGGATCCTCGTGCTCGGGGTCGTCGTCCTCGCGCCGAACCTCAAGACCTTCCTCGAGCAGCGGCAGCAGATCGCCGCGCTGGAGGCCGGTGTCGCCGACACCCAGAAGCAGGTGGACGCGCAGCAGGCCGAGCGCGAGCGCTGGAACGACCAGAGCTACGTCATGACGCAGGCGCGCGACCGCCTGTTCTACGCCCTACCCGGCGAGGTCAGCTACATCATCATCAACGACGTCGACCCGGCCTCGCTGCCCACCACCGAGACACCCGTGAGCGACACGCTCGTCGACTCGCAGTCCGACTGGCTCGACGGGCTGCTGTCCTCGCTCGTCGCCACCGGCTACTCGCCGGCCCCGGTCGCGACCGAGACCCCTGCTCCCACGCAGACGACGCCTCCCGCCGGCGGCTGACGTCCGGACGCAGTGGTGAACCCGGCGATAATGGAACCATGAGCACCCCTCCCTTCGGCCCTGTCTCCGAGCGCGACGTCGAGATCGTGTCGGCGCAACTGGGACGCCCGGCGCGGAACGTCGTCGGCATAGCGGCGCGCTGTGTCTGCGGCGCCCCGACGGTCGTCTCCACCGCTCCTCGCCTGGCCGACGGCACGCCGTTCCCCACGTTCTACTACCTGACCCACCCGGCCGCCACGGCCGCGGTCTCCTCGCTCGAGGCGACCCAGGTGATGAACGAGTACAACGAGCTCCTGGCCGAGGACGAAGCGGTCCGCGCTGCCTACGCCACCGCGCACACGGCCTACCTCGCCGACCGCACCTCCATCGCCGAGGTCGCCGAGATCGACGGGATCTCCGCCGGCGGCATGCCGGTGCGGGTCAAGTGTCTCCACGCGCTCGTCGGCCACGCCCTTGCGGCTGGTCCGGGCGTCAACCCCATCGGCGACCTCGCGCTCGACCGCGCGAGCTGGAGCCCCGAGGTGTGCGCATGCGCGGACGGCCAGGCGGGGCAGGGATAGGCCCCGCACGCGACGGCGGTCGCCTGTGGGGGAGTGACGGACCGCGACGCGGAGACCGTCGTCGTCCGCGCGGCCTCCGCGGTGCGCTGTCGGCGCTGTCCGCGGTGCTCCTGGCGTTCTTGCTCGTGGGGACGCAGGCGCTCCCGGCGTCTGCGGACACGGTGCGCGACATGCAGTACTGGCTCGGCGACTACGGCTTCACGACGGCCTGGGAGACGACGAAGGGCGCCGGTGTCACCGTCGCCGTGATCGACACCGGCATCGCGAGCGGTCCCGCGGAGATGACCGGCGCGGTCGCGGGAGGCGTCGACGTCTCCGGGCTCGGGAGTCCCGACGGCCGGACTCCGGTCGGGTCCGAGGGGAGCGAGCACGGGACGCTGGTCGCCTCGATGATCGCCGGTCGTGGTCGCACGGGCGGTGCCGGGGTCATCGGCGTGGCCCCCGAGGCGCGCCTGCTCTCCGTCTCGGTCGGGTTCGGCTCCGACGGGTCGGCCGTCGTCCCCTGGGACGACCAGATCGCGACCGCAGTCCGTTGGGCGGTGGACAATGGCGCGGACGTCATCAACATGTCCCTGACGCGCAACAGTCTCGACTGGCCGACGAGCTGGGACGACGCCTTCCTCTACGCCTTCTCGCACGACGTCGTCGTGGTTGCTGCAGCGGGCAACCGGGGGAGTGGGACGGTCGAGGTCGGTGCTCCGGCGACGATCCCGGGCGTGCTGACCGTCGCCGGTGTGGATCGCACGGGGTCGGCGAGCTTCGACGCCTCGAGCCAGGGCATCACGATCGCCGTCGCTGCGCCGAGTGAGCAACTCGTCGGGGTGACGCCCGCCGGGTCCTACGTGCAGTGGCAGGGGACGAGCGGGGCGGCGCCGATCGTCTCCGGACTCGTGGCCCTCGTCCGCTCCGCCTGGCCGGAGCTCAGCGCCGCCGACGCCATCAAGCGCGTGACGGCGACGGCGAAGCAGGTGGGCGACTCCGCGCAGAGCCCCATCTACGGTGCAGGTCTCATCGACGCCGCGAAGGCGGTCAGCGGTTCCGTCGGTCCGGCGACGACCTCGCCGGAGCAGCAGCTGTCCGACTGGATCACGCTCTACCGACGGGCACCGCAGGTCCCCGATCCCGATCCGGGTGCCGAGCAGCCGTCGCCGACACCGGAGCCGGTACCCCCGGCGATCCCGGAGAACGAGGCAGTCGAGGTGCGCGCCAACCCCTTCCTCCCGACGCCGAGCACCCTGCTCTACGGCTCGCTGCCACTGGCGCTCCTCCTCGGAACTGGTAGCCTGGTCACGCTCGGTGTCATAGGCGCTACCAGGCATTTCAAGCGGGTGCTGCAGAAGTAGTACTCTGTTCCGATATTCTCAGACACTCATCTGAACCAATCGTCTTGACGTAGGAGATCGTTCGCCGTGCCCAAAATTCTGATCGTCGGTGGTGGTTACGCCGGGTTCTACACCGCATGGAAGCTCGAGAAGCAGCTTCGTCGTGGTGAGGCCGAAGTCACCATGGTCGACCCGCTGCCCTACATGACCTACCAGCCCTTCCTGCCGGAGGTCGCCGCCGGTTCCATCGAGCCGCGTCACGCGGTCGTCTCGCCGCGTCGTCACCTGAAGCACACCAACGTGATCACCGCCAAGGTCACGGGCATCAACCACGCCGAGAAGAAGGCGACCATCACGCCTGAGGTCGGTGAGCCCTGGGAGGTCGACTACGACATCATCGTCGTCACCGCCGGAGCCGTCTCCCGTACCTTCCCGATCCCCGGTGTCGCCGACACCGCGATCGGGCTCAAGACCATCGAAGAGGCCGTCGCGATCCGCGACCGCGTGCTCTCCAACTTCGACAAGGCCGCGAACCTGCCGGCGGGTCCCGAGCGCGACCGCCTCCTGACCTTCACGGTCGTCGGTGGCGGCTTCGCCGGTATCGAGGTCTTCGCCGAGCTGCGTTCGTTTGCGAGCTCGCTGCTGAAGTTCTACCCGCAGCTGTCCTTCGAGGACACGCACTTCCACCTCATCGAGGCCATGGGTCGAATCATGCCCGAGGTCAAGATCGAGACGAGCCACTGGGTCCTCAAGAACCTGGCCGAGCGCGGCGCGCTCGTGCACCTCGACACGCAGCTGCAGTCGGCTGTCGACGGCAAGATCGAGCTCTCGACCGGTGAGTCGTTCGAGTCCGACCTCATCGTCTGGACCGCCGGTGTCATGGCGAACCCGGGCGTCGTCCGCGGTGGCGACCTCCCCGTCGAGGAGCGCGGTCGCATCAAGACCCGCGCCGACCTCCGTGTCGGCACCGACGACGACATCGTCGAGGGCGCCTGGGCGGCCGGCGACGTCTCCGCCGTCCCCGACCTCAGCGGTGGTGGCGTCGGCGGCTTCTGCGTGCCGAACGCTCAGCACGCCGTCCGTCAGGGCAAGCTCCTCGCGAAGAACATCACCGCGGTCCTCCGTGGCGAGGAGCCGAAGAACTACTTCCACAAGAACATGGGTGCGGTCGCCGGTCTCGGCATCGGCGTCGGTGTCTTCCAGTCCGGCAACCTCGCGATCAAGGGCCTCCCGGCCTGGTTCGCTCACCGTGGGTACCACGGGCTGGCCATGCCGAGCTTCGAGCGCAAGTTCCGCGTGTTCGGTGGCTGGTGGAACAACTTCTGGCTCGGACGCGACATCGTCTCCCTGTCGGCAGTGCAGAACCCGCGTGAGGCCTTCGAGACCTTCGCATCGCGCCCGAAGCCCCCGGCAGACGCTGCGGCCCCCGCAGCAGCTCCGGCGGCTCCCGCAGCGGCTGAGAAGCCCGCTCGCAAGGCTCCCGTGAAGCGCAAGCCGAAGGCCGCCCCGGCCGGGGCCGCAGCGCCCGCCGCCGAGGCACCTGCTGCAGAGGCTCCTGCCGGCACCGGCGCCCCCACCGGTGCCGACGACGAGCAGGCCTACGCGACGCCCGCTGAGGAAGTCAGCGCGAACAAGTAGTCCGGTCCGGAGCCCAGCTCCGTTCCTCGAGAGGCGCATGTCATCCGGTCCGCCGGGGCATGCGCCTCTCGGCGTTCGGCGCCTCGATACGATGAGGTGCACGCCCCCGTAGCCCAACTGGCAGAGGCAGGCGACTTAAAATCGCCGCAGTGTGGGTTCGAACCCCACCGGGGGTACCACTTTGCCTCCTCGACCCAAGCCGCCCCCACCGTGTCGGCCCGTTTCCTGATGGGATGCACGGGTCGTGGGCTGTGCGAGCGGGTCACCGCCGAGTTCGGCCGGCCGGCGCGGCCATCGCGGACACCGGGAGGTGCCCCGCGGCGAGGACTACCGCCGCGACGGCGATCCACGGGTTGCTCAGCCACGCTGCGGCACAGAAGAACACCACGACCGGGAAGACTGCCATCGGAATCGGCACCCACCACCAGCGCTGGTACAGCATGGTCCCGTCGCGACCGCCGAGCAGATACCGACCCCACAGCGTGTAGTACCCCGCCAACGCGACGAGCGCCGGGATCGCCCACCCCCACATGGGAACTCCCGGTGCGGTGATGGCCGGGACCACCAGGCACGACGCTTGACCTGCACGTTCGAGCCAGATCAGCGGACGAGGTGCCCGCGTGGCGGGGATGGGGACGGTCGGTGGGAACCGCAACAGCAAGAGGTTCGGTGCCAGGACCGCGAGTCCGACGATCAGACCCCACAAGGAAAACCCCATGCTCGGAGGATAGCTCCGACCGCGCTCGCCGCTCGTCGAGCGCTTCGCCGACTCCGAGGGCCCATGGCGACGACCGAGCGGCGTTCAGAGCAACGACGACAGCCGCGCCTTCCGTCGGTTCTCCCGGATGATCCACGCGACATCGGGGTGCCGCTCGTCGAGCTCGCGGAACGCGGGAAGGCCCGTTCCGGGTCGGGCAGCCACCGCGACGCTCCAGCAGTACCCGAGTGCCTGTCGGAGCGTTCTGGCGTCGTGCTGTCGGTTTCGTTCTGGCGGCAACGCGGCCAGGAACGCTGTCGTCATCTGGCACACCTCGATGGCCACCGCTGCGACAGCCGGGTCGTGGAGCAGTCGCGGCTCACAAATCCCTGCGACGGCAGCGCGTTGCACGAGCGGCGACGCGTCTGCAGCCCATCTGCGAGCGACGTCCGTGAGCGCTGCTGCGTTCCTGTCTCCGAGATGTTGCAGACCGATGGCCACCCCTTCGCGGACCCGCCAGCGGGCGTCTGCGGCCAGCTCGCGGGCGACGCCCTCGGGCCCGGACCGTTCGGCACGGCTCCCGAGGACGGCGGCAGCGCACATGGCCTGGTATTCACCGCCGTCAGCGAGGAGCATGCGGGCATCGGCCTCATCCGCCTGGGCGAGCAGCGCCTCCAGGAGACTGAGGTTCGCTCGTGGACCGGGTAGCCCCGAGTGCTCACCGAGGAGCTGGGGCCACGCACTGCGAGGGACGTTTCGCAACGTCGCGTCCCACTTCGTCGCATCCTCCATGACGTGAGCATATGGTGCCTCGAGTCTCCGTCGCACCGCCGTTCCCATGGAAGGATGGACGCATGGCTACCCGCACGATCACGACGCTCGTCGACGACCTCGACGGTTCCGACATCCCTCGCGGGCTGGGGGAGACGGTCCGGTTCGGCATCGACGGCGAGAACTACGAGATCGACCTGACCGACGACAACGCGGCGGCACTGCGCGAGACGCTTGCGTCGTACGTCGAGGCCGCACGACCCGTCATCGCGTCGGCGTCGCTCCGCCGCCTGCACTGAGCTGACGCCCGCACAGCGCGCTGTACCCGTCTGCACGTTCGCCTCGATCCTGCAAGGGTCCCTGCCGGGCGAGGGAGCGCGACTAGCGTGCTCAGCATGAGTACTCCGAGCGACCACGACCACGCACTGAACGACGACGAGCAGACGAGCAAGGACCGCGCGTACAGCCCCTCCAGCGAGGCGGAGACGGCGGCCAAGCAGGACGACGGGCAGCCCGTCGTCCGCGATCCCGACATCGCCTCCGGCATGATCGATGTCGCCCCCGGCACCGGTGGTCCTGACGACAACGGCGACGTCGACGTCGACCCAGGCGAGCTCCACATCCCTCGCGATCCCGACAGCGCGCACTGAGACAACGATGCCTCGGGTGTTGACCCCTGAACGGGGTTCGCAAAACGGACGACGCGAACGCGACACGGCGGTGTTGCGTCACGCAAGGTGCCTCCCGTCCGCTACCTTCGAGGTGGGGGCGTCACCCGTGAGCCGGTCCCGGAAGCCGCAAGCTTCTTGGTCGACCGGTTGCTAGACGCCTCAAGTGAGGGCGAGGTATTCGGGTTACCTCGCCCTCACGCTTGCCCGCCGCATCTCCCGGCCCGACCGCACGTCCTCGACGGTAGGCTGAAACGATGCAGGAGATCACCCCCACCGAACTGAGCAAGCTCGAGCAGGCCGTCATCATCGACGTCCGCGAAGCCGATGAGGTTGCCGTCGCCAGCGTGCCCGGTGCCCGGCACCTGCCGATGTCGTCTTTCCTCGACCACCTCGACGAGGTACCCCGCGAAGAGACTGTGTACGTCATGTGCCACTCCGGTGGCCGCAGCGCCCGCGTCACGGGCTACCTCGAGCAGCAGGGCTACGACGCCGTGAACGTCACCGGAGGCATCTCCGAGTGGGCTGCGAGCGGCCTGCCGGTCGAGCGTCCCGCCGACGCCGGCTGAGGCCTGACGGGCCGACCGACCGTCGAGCGTTCGGCCGTCGGTCAGCGCGCGTCGATCAGCGGCCGGAGGTGACGGTTCCAGGCCCAGGTCCCGGCTCCGACCGCCGCGAACGCGAGTGAACCGAGCAGGAGTCCGACGAGCGTGTCGCCCGCACCCGGAACCGTCGCCGTCGGGCCCAGGAGTCCGAACAGCAGGGTGAAGCCCACGAACGCGCTGCCGAGCCACGCCGGCTTCGACCAGGCGAGGATGGCGCGTCCACCGAGTGGCCCGAGGGGGAGGAGCGCGATCGACGCGGATCCGATCCCTGCGATCGCGGTCAGGTTCACCGCCTCGACCAGCATCGCGCCGACACCACCGTTCGGCTCGCCGGCCAAGGTCGAACCGAGCCAGGCGATCGAACCGAGCCCGGCGGCCGCAGCGATCCGGGCCAGCGCGAGGCGACCCGCGATGCGTGGCGTGATGGCATCGGAATCGGCCTCCACCGAGGCTGTCGAACCGACGTCATGCGTTTCAGGTCTCCGGGTCGGGCGGAGTTCGGTCAGCAACGAGAAGAGGAGAGCCGGCTGGAGGGCCAGCAGGCGTGAGAGCGCGGTGACGATGCCGACCGTCACCAGTCCGCCGACACGGACACTGACGCGCATCGACCCCAGACCGGCTCGGCGGGCGACGACGAGCTGCGCGAGGAGGCCCACGACGTTGATCGCGACCACGGCGACGAGCGAGGCGAACCACAGCCGGAGATACGCCGGCTGACCGCTCACGGGGTGCGCGAACATGAGGATGCCTGCCGCGAGCACGGCGGTGACGACGGCCAGCACCGTGCGACTCGGGAGCGGGACCGACGGGACCCGCTCGAACTGGTCCCTCGGTCGATTGCGCCCGGTCACTGCTGCACGACGACGGTCGGCGATCGTGGCGCGCCAGGGGGCGATGGAGGTCGCGAGGAGTCGGGCCGGGATCGCGATGAGCGCCACTGCCGCGAGGGCGAGGAGGGCGGCGAGCCACCACACCGGCTGGCCGCGGCCGTCGATCGTGGAGGCGAGGGTCTGCGTGAACGGCGTCGTCCCCGACCAGAGGCCGCCACCACCGGTGGGCGGGGCGGCACCGGGTGCCGGTTCGCCGCTCGGCGACGGGGTCGGCTGCTGCGTGCCCGGAGCGGGTGTCCCAGGCGCGGGCGCGGGCGCGGGCTCGGTGCCGTCGGACGGCGATGGGGAGGCGGACGGTGCCGGCGTGGCCGATGCATCGCCGAACGTCAGGGTGATCGCCCTGCTCGCCCCACTCGTGTTGCCGGCGGCATCCTGCTGGATCGCGAGGACGACGTGCGCGCCCGCCGGCACGCCACCGCCCGAGCAGCTCCAGGCGCCACCGGTGACGACCGCCGTGCAGACCGACGTCGAGTCGGCGAAGACCGTGACGGTCGCGCCTTCCTCGCCGGTGCCGGCGTAGCTGGCCGCCGAGATCGGCATCGCCTGCCCGGCCGTCGGTGAGGACATCACGGGCGGGGCCGGAGCGTCGCGGTCGACGGTGAGCACGACCGGGGCGGACGCGTCGGAGCGCTCACTGCCGCTGAACGACGCCTGCTGCGTCGCCGTCACGGAGAGGTCGCCGGACGGCAGCGGCTCGCCCAGCACGCAGAACCAACTTCCGGAGCTGTCCGCCGCGAAACTGCAGGTGGCGCCGGAGTCGGCACGGACCGTGACCGTCGCCCCGGGGTAGGCGGTGCCGCGGACGCCGCCGTTGCTCGGCGTCCCCGCGGTGATGGTGGGCGGGCCGAGCGCGGAAACGGAGATCTGCGCGGAGAGCGTCTCCGGACCGCCGACCTCGACGGCGGTGATGAGCAGTCCGCCGCCGTCGGGCAGGTCGATCGTGCAGGACCAGTCGGTGCCGTCGTCCTGCGGCAGGATGCAGACCGGCTCGAGACCGTCGCCGACCTGCAACTGGACCCCCGTGCCGGCGTCCTTCGTGCCGGTGACCGTGGTGCTGCCGCTGCCGATGAAGGAACCGGAATCGGGACTCGTGATGGTCGGCCCGTCGAGGGGCGGCGGAGTCGGCGTCGCCGCGCTCTCACTCGGGGTGGGGAGCGGCTCGGGCGTCGCTGACGCAGGGCCCGCGACGGTCGTCGTCCAGAGTCCGGCCGAGAGGAAGACGGCGAGAAGGATCGCGACGCGTCCGATCGAGCGATTCGATCGGACTCCTGTTCCTGCGCGCGCGTGTTCCCCGGTCACCGTCTCCATTCCCCCAAGATCACCGCGGGAAGTCAACCTCCCGCGCCAGATCGGGTCACATTCCAGGCCGATCCGCACGGAAAAACCGTCGCGACAGGTGCGCTCGGGCTGGCGGTCCGCCATACTGGCGCGACTGGGTCATCCGTCCCAGTCGAGTCGACCGCGATGGAGCGGCACGACCCGCAGGCGCCCCGGGAAGGGTTGCGATGCCGAGGATCTCCGTTGTCGACCGACGAGCCGAGCTGATCAGGGCCGCCCTCCGCGTCGTCGCAGCCGAGGGCGTCGCGGCCGCCACGACCCGGGCCATCGTGGCCGAGGCCGGGATGTCGCTCGCCAGCTTCCACTACGCCTTCGCCTCCCGCGACGAGCTCCTCGCCGAACTGGTCGCGCACGTCGTCGAGCATGAACGCGTCGTCCTCGACGTCGGCGAGCTGCTGACGGACAATGAGGCCAGTCATGAGCATCCGCCCACCCTCGAGGCCGTCGTCCGTGCCGGCCTCGAACGCTACGTCGACCTCCTCCGCGCCGATCCGGCTCGGGAGGCGGCGATGCAGGAGCTCAGCGCCTACGCGATGCGGACGCCGGGCCTCGAGCACCTCGCGCTCGAGCAGTACCGGCGGTACGAGGAGCTCGCGTGTGAGGCGCTCGCGCTCGCCGCAACGGTCAGCGGCAGCACCTGGACCCAGCCGGTCGACGAGATCGCGCGGACCGTCATCGCCTTCACCGACGGGCTGACACTCGGCTGGCTGGTGCGACGCGACGACGCCGAAGCCCGGCGACTCGTCGGGACGGTGGCGCACCTCGTCGCAACCCTCGCCGAACCGGGGCCGAGATGAGCGGCCTCGGCACCGCAGCAGTCGACCACTCGGCCGACCGACGGGTCACCGGGCGATGGGTCGCCGCCTTCGCGGTCGCCTGGCTGGGCGTCTGGATGGCCCAGCTCGCCCCGCTGCAGCTCCTCCTGCCCGCGCAGATCGACGCGACGCTCGCTCCCGAGCACTGGGTGGACAGCGTCGTCGCCTTCGGGGTCGTCGCCGGGGCGGCCGGACTCTGCTCGATCATCGTGTATCCGCTGACGGGCGCCCTGTCCGACCGCACGCGGTCGCGGTTCGGGAGACGCCGCCCGTGGATCGCAGGTGGTGCGCTCGTCTTCGCCCTGGGGCTCGTCCTCCTCGGCCTCCAGACCGGCATCATCGGCATCGGCGTCTGCTGGTGCCTCGCCATCATCGGCTTCTGCATCCTGGGAGCGGCGCTCACCGCGACCATCTCCGATCAGGTGCCCGTCGGACAGCGCGGCTTCGTCTCGGGTTGGATCTCCGCTCCGCAGGCCGTCGGGGTCATCCTCGGCATCGCCCTCCTGCTCCTGCTCGGCACCCGGATGGCCGTCGGGTACCTGGCACTCGCCGTCCTCCTCATCGTGCTCGTCGTACCGTTCCTCCGGCTGCCCGATCCACTCCCGACGGGTGACCGACCCGTGACGCTCACCGTTCACGCGCTCCTGGAGAGCCTCTGGATCTCACCGCGACGGCACCCCGACTTCGCCTGGACCATGCTCAGCCGCGTCCTCGTGAACCTCGGCAACGCCTTCAGCACCTCGCTGCTCTTCTACTTCCTGCTCTTCGGGCTGGGGGACGCCGACGCCGAGACCGACCTGCTGCTGGTCACGATCGTCTACACGGTGTTCGTCGTCGGGTCCTCGGTCCTGCTCGGCCGTCTGTCCGACCGCATCGGACGACGACGCGTCTTCGTCGTCGCGGCCTCCGCCTCACAGGCGCTCGCCGCACTCCTGCTCGCGATCTGGCCCTCACTGCCGATGGGGTTCGTCTCGGCGGCACTGATCGGGCTCGGCTACGGCTGTTTCATGTCGGTCGACCAGGCGTTGGCGACGCAGGTCCTGCCGGACCCGGCGTCGCACGGCAAGGACCTCGGCATCATGAACATCGCCCAGGCGGTGCCGCAGGCGGTCGCCCCGCTCATCGGCGCGTGCCTCGTCGCCTGGCTCGGCGGATTCGTCGGCCTCTACCTCGTCTCCGCGGCCTGCGCCGTCGCAGGGGCGGTCGCTGTCACCCGAGTACGAGGAGTGCGCTGATGACCATCGAACTGACCGCCGGCGGCCGGGTGTCCGAGCCGATGCCCTGGCTCGACCCGAGACGGTACTGGGGCGGTATCGAGCGGGCCGTCTCGGACGTCGACTCGCCCGTCGCCGTCCTGCATCTCGGAGCCCTCCGCCACAACACGCACGACATGCTCCGACGTGCTGCGGGGAAACCGATCCGCGTCGCCAGCAAGTCCATCCGCGTGCGAGCGGTGATCGACGCGCTCCTCAGACAACCCGGGTACGCCGGTGTGCTGGCCTACTCCCTGTCCGAGGCGCTCTGGTTGTCCGAGACGGTGGACGACATCGTGGTCGGTTACCCGACGGCGGAGCGCGGTGGCATCGCACGGCTGGCAGCCGACGAACGTGCGGCCTCGCGGGTCACCCTCATGATCGACTCCCTCGACCACCTCGACCTCGTCGACGCGGTGACACCCCCGGAGCGACGCGCGCGCATCCGCGTGTGCATCGAGCTCGACGCCTCCTTCCGTGCGCCCGCCCTCGGCCACGTCGGTGTCCGCCGCTCGCCCCTGCGCACGCCGGACGAGGTCCGGGCTCTCGCGGAGGCGGTCGCCGTTCGACCCGGCTTCAGCCTGGTCGGGATCATGGCCTATGAGGCGCAGATCGCCGGGCAGGGGGACGACCTCGCGGGGCGACCGGCGTGGTCGGCTGCGCTCCGCGCGATCCAGCGACGCTCGTGGGCCGAACTCCGGGAACGTCGTGCCGCCGTGGTCGAGGAGGTCCGAGCGGTCGCGGATCTGGAGTTCGTCAACGGCGGCGGGACGGGATCCCTGGAGCTGACCGCGTCCGACGACTCGGTGACCGAGATCGCGGCGGGGAGTGGCGTCTTCGGCGGACACCTCTTCGACCACTACCGGGCGTTCACGCCGGCACCGGCTGCGGCGTTCGGTCTGTCGGTCGTCCGGAAGCCGTCGCCGGAACTGGCGACGATCCTCGGCGGCGGATGGGTCGCCTCAGGTCCGCCGGGGCTCGACCGCCTCCCACTCATCGCGTGGCCGGAGGGCCTCGAGATGCTCCCGCGCGAGATGGCCGGCGAAGTGCAGACGCCGGTCGCCGGGGCTGCGGCGGCGTCGCTCAGGCTCGGCGACCGCGTCTGGTTGCGGCACACGAAGTCCGGGGAGCTCAGTGAACGGGTGGACGCCTTCCACGTGGTCGGGGACGACGGGGTGGAAGCCGTCCTACCGACGTACCGCGGCGAAGGGCAGGGGTTCGTCTGATGGGCAGGGCGTCGGCGTGGACGAACTGGGCGCGTACCGAGCGGGCGTGGCCCGTGCGGGTCGAGCGGCCCGACTCGGTCGGCGCGGTGCAGCGCCTCGTGCGTGCTGCAGCGGGAGCGGGCCTCCCGATCAAGGCGGTCGGAGCTGGACACAGCTTCACCGGGATCGCCGTGGCGCCCGGTGTGCTGCTCGGGCTCGACGCCCTGAGTGGACTGATCAGGGTCGATCGGGAACGCAGCCGGGTGACCCTCCGCGCCGGCACGCGCCTCCACGACATCCCGCGTCTCCTCGAACCGTTCGGTCTCGCCATGCCGAACCTCGGCGACATCGACCGTCAGTCCGTCGCCGGCGCGATCTCCACCGGCACGCACGGGACCGGGATGGCGTTCGGCGGCATCGCGACGCAGGTCGTCGGGGTGACGATGGTGACGGCGGACGGCGAGCTGCTGACGTCGGACGCCGAGCAGGAACCAGGGCTCCTCCCGGCGCTGGCGCTCGGGCTCGGGGCGCTCGGGATCCTCGTCGAGGTGACGCTGCAGTGCGTCCCGGCGTTCGTGCTGCACGCGGTGGAACGGCCGGAGTCGCTCGACGAGCTGCTGCCCGTGCTGCTCGACCGGGCCGCCGCCGTCGACCACTTCGAGTTCTACTGGTTCCCGCACACCGCGACCGCCCTGACCAAGACGAACCACCGGTTGCCGGGTGATGCGCCCACGCAGCCACTCCGTCCGGTCGCGAAGTGGATCGACGACACGCTCCTCGCCAACGGGGTCTACCGGGTCCTCTGCAACACGGGCGTCGTCGCGCCGGGCATCGTCCCGCGCGTGAACCGGCTCGCGGACCGCCTCGTCGGCGACCGAGAGTTCACCGATCGGTCGCCGCGGGTGTTCACCACGAGCCGCACGGTGCGGTTCGTGGAGATGGAGTACGCGGTGCCGCTCGAGCACCTCCCGACAGCGTTCGCCCGGATCCGCACGCTCATCGAGGAGCGGGGGTGGCGGATCTCCTTCCCCATCGAGGTCCGGGTCGCAGCGGCGGACGAGCTGTGGCTCTCCACCGCATCGAGACGCGCGACCGGATACGTCGCCGTGCATCGCTTCTTCCGCGAGGACCCGGGGGAGTACTTCCGCGCCGTCGAGGCGATCATGATCGAGCTGGGCGGTCGGCCCCACTGGGGCAAACTGCACGGCCGTGACGCATCGTCCCTGCGTGGCGCCTATCCTCGCTTCGACGAGTTCACCCGCCTCCGCGACCACCTCGACCCCGGCCGCCTGTTCGGGAACCGGTACCTCGCCCGCGTCCTCGGCGAGTGACAGCCGGCCGGGAGTCCGGTGCGTCCGCGCTGCACGCCTGCTGCGTGCTTCCTCCGAACTCCCCAAGGGCACCGGCGGGTCGCAGGTAGAATGGGCAGACCCGCTCTCCATCGACTCACAAGGAGCCCATCCTCATGGAATGGCTGATCCCAGTCCTCATCGTCGTCGCCCTGGTCGTCATCGTCGGCATCTACTTCTGGGTGACGTACAACTCGCTCGTGACGCTGAACGTGCGAGTCGAGGAGGCGTGGAGCGACATCACCGTCCAGCTGAAACGGCGCGCCGACCTGATCCCGAACCTCATCGAGGCGGTCAAGGGGTACGCGGCGCACGAGAAAGCGGTGTTCGAGAACGTGACGAAGGCTCGTGCCGAAACGCTCACCGCCCAGGGACCGGCGGCCGTGAGTGAGGCCGAGACCCACATGCAGCAGGCGCTGAAGAGCATCTTCGCCGTCGCGGAGGCCTACCCGCAGCTCCAGGCGAGCCAGAACTTCCTCCAGCTCCAGTCCGAGATCGTCGACACCGAGGACAAGATCCAAGCCTCGCGCCGCTTCTACAACGGCGGTGTCCGGGAGCTGAACACCAAGGTCAAGGTGTTCCCGAACAACCTGTTCGCCAAGGGTCTCGGGTTCTCGGAGCACGACTTCTTCGAGGTCACCGACAACGCGGCGATCGCCGAACCGCCGCGCGTCCAGTTCTGACGTGCGGTAGCGCAGTCCCATGTACCGCGCCATCGCCAGGAACAAGCTCAACACGGTCCTGATCTTCGTCGTCTTCCTGGTCATCATCGGCGGCCTCGGTTGGCTCGCGGGGTATCTCTACCAGAACCTGACGATCACGATCGTGGTCCTCGTCGTGGCCGTCGTGTACGCGGTGATCCAGTACTTCTTCGCGGGGCGGCAAGCCATCGCGATGACCGGAGCGCAGCGCATCGAGCTGGCCGACAACCCGAGGCTGTACCGCATCGTCGAGAACCTCGCGATCACGACCGGGACACCGATGCCCGAGGTGTACCTCATCGCCGACCCGGCACCCAACGCGTTCGCGACGGGTCGCGACCCCCAGCACGCGATGGTGGCCGCGACGACCGGCCTCCTCGAGATCCTCAACGACGCCGAGCTGGAGGGGGTCATGGCCCACGAGCTCGGTCACGTCCGCAACTACGACATCCGCGTGTCCATGGTCGTCTTCGGCCTCGTCGTCGCGATCGGGTTCCTTTCCGACATGCTCCTCCGGATGACGATCTGGGGAGGCGGCAACCGGAACAACAACAACGGCGGCAACCCCGTGATGCTCATCATCGGCATCGTGGCGATGCTCGTGGCGCCGCTGCTCGCGACGCTCGTCCAGCTGTCCATCTCGCGGCAGCGTGAGTACCTCGCCGACGCGACGGGGGCCCTCACGACCCGTCATCCGGAAGCGCTCGCGAGCGCGCTGGGGAAGCTCGCCGCGTACGGCCGACCGATGGCGAAGCAGAACTCGTCCATGGCGCACCTCTGGATCTCCGACCCGTTGAGGCCCGGCGCGGTCGCCCGCCTGTTCAGCACCCACCCGCCGCTCGTCGAGCGGATCAAGCGCCTGAGCACCATCGGCGACGGTTTCTAGGCGAGGACATCCCGGCCCCGGACACACGAATGGGGCGGCACCCGGAGGTGCCGCCCCATTCGGCGTTCAGGCGAGAACCGTTACTCGGTCTGCTCGTCGGAGTCGAACGTCACCGTGACCTTGTCGTCGGCGTCGATCGTGATCTTGCCGGGGAAGTTCAGGTACGTGTCCCACACCTGCTGACCAGCCACGGCGCTGCCGTACCAGGAGGCGTCGAACGAGCCGTCGATGCGGCCGTCCGAGGTGTAGAAGTACGAACCGCTCTCATCGACCTCGACGGTCGGGGGAGAGGTGAGCGTCCAGGTCACCGGGCCGACACTCGTGAACTGCTTCTGCTGCCAGTCCGGCATGACGCCGCAGCTGGTGTCGAGCGTGGTGACGTCGAGGCACTTCTCGATCATCGCGACGACCTGCTTCGTGACCTCGGTCGTGAGCGCCTCGGTGGCGGTCACGTCGATGTCGATGAAGGCTGAGCCCTCACCGGCCGTGTACGACGTGAGGGTGACGGTCTGCGCGTCGCCCTGCAGGAACTTGCTCTCCGGCGGAGCGATCGTGTAGACCGCCGGGTAGGCGAAGAGGCTCTCGTCGGACGCGCCGTCGAAGTTGACGCCGTTGACGCTGAACGCCGTGCCACCGAGACCGGTGTAGACGTTGATGCTGCCGACGAGGGAGCTGGCGAGCTTCCACTGGTCGAAGAACAGGAACTGCTTGCCTTCGCTCTCGAGCGTGACCGAGTCCTCGTACTTCTTGCCGGCGAGTTCGTACGTGACCTGCACGCGTGCCTCGCCGTTGCGGTTGTAGACCCGGCCGACCTCGGGGTTCTTGATGCGCTCGTCGGCGCCCTTGAGGACCTCGTTGGTGAGCAGTGCGGTCGGCTTGACGGGTTCGGGGGCTGCCGCTTCGGCGTCGGGATCAGCCGACGCGGAGGGGTCCGGCGTGGCTTCGGGCTCTGCAGACTCGTCGTCGGTGCTGCCGACGATCGACGGGTCCGGCGCGACGAGGCTCGTCGCGAGCTTCGCGTCTCCGGCGGCGATGGCCTTGAGGTATTCCTCGACCTTCGCCTGCGGGCCGAACGCCGTGGTGTTCAGCACACCGATGGTGATGGCGGCTGCAGCGATGAGCACGAGTGCGCCACCGGCGATCGACGACCACAGGATGATCCGCTTCTTCTGCTTCGGGTCCATCGGCTGCTTCGGAGCGCCGGTCGCGTACGGGTTCTGCGCCGTCGCGTACTGGCCGTTGGGCTGCTGGCCCTGCTGGTACGGGTTCTGCGCGCCGGTCTGCTGTCCGGTCTGCTGACCGTAGGGAGCCGGGGGTGCCTGGTTCGGAGTCTGCTGCTGTCCGGACTGGTACGGGTTCTGCTGACCCTGCTGGTACGGGTTCGGGGTCTGCTGCTGGCCCGACTGGTACGGGTTCGGGGTCTGCTGCTGGCCCGACTGGTACGGGTTCGGCGTCTGCTGCTGTCCGGACTCGTACGGGTTGGGCTGCTCCTGACCCTGCTGGTACGAGGGCTGCTGGTCGCCCTGGGACGGCTGGTGCTGCTGCTCGCCCGGGTTCGGCGGGCCTGGTTGCTGTGGTGTGGTGTCGTCGTTGCTCATGGGCGGGTTCCCCTCGTTTCGGACCATGAAGGTGCCCGCCAATCCTATAGTTGTTGTGTATCTCCTGAGAGTGATTGTGCAGGCTGAGCATGGGGACTAGTGCCCATGTCCGGCGTGAGTGGGAGGAGCCGGGTGCCGACGGCATGCGCCAACGGTGCCGCCAGCGTCCCGCGGTCGACGACGACCACCGCGTCGAGTCCCTGCCAGCGGGCCGTCTGCTCGAGGAGCTCCGCGAGGCATCCCGCGACCGCGTCGTCGGCGACGGGACGCAGCCCCCTGACGACGGCATCCTGGTGTCCACGCTCGAACCAGGCGGACTGGACCCGCAGGACCCCGGCCTGGCGGTCGCTCTTCAGGTCGACGCGCGCGACGATCTCGCCGTCGATGAGGACCGGGAGCACGTAGTAGCCGTAGACCCGCTTGGGCTCCGGCGTGTAGATCTCGATCCGGTAGTGGAGCCCGAACATGCGGAGGGCACGCTCGCGGAACCAGACGACCGGGTCGAACGGGCTGAGCAGCGCGGCCCCCTCGATCCGCCGCGGCCGTCGGGCGTCGCGGTGCAACCATGCCTCCTGCGGCCCGCCGCGTCGCTCCCAGCCGGCCACGGTCACGGGTTCGAGGACACCGGCGTCCACCAGCTCGCCGACCGCCCGGCGGACCGCGGTCTGCGGCTTGATCCGGAAGTAGTCCGCGAGGTCGGCGACGGTCGCGACGCCGTGCGCTGCGGCGGCCTGCTCGACGAGCGCACGGATCGCATCGACCCGGTCGACGTCGAGGTCGAGGAGGTGCTGCGGGAGCACCTGCTCGGCCAGTGCGTACCGGCGTTCGAACCGGTCGCGACCGGCAGTGACCACTTCGCCGTAGAGGAACAGGACCTCCAAGGCCCGCTTCACATCGGACCATCCCCACCAGGGTCCGCGTCGGACGTTCGCGTCGTGTTCGATCTCGCTCGCCTTCAGTGGCCCCTCGACGCGGAGGAGTGCTCGCACCCAGTCCAACATCTCCGTGTTCTGGCTCGCCCAGGTGGTCTCGTCGCCGGCATGCTTCGCGCGGTGCGCGTCCATCCGCCACCGGAACAGCGGCCACGAGTCGCGGGGGATGAAGGCCGCCTCATGCGCCCAGTACTCGAGGTAGGGCGCGTCGGCTCCGAGCGTCAAGCGATCGAGCAGTGTCTTGTCGTACCCGCCGAGCCTCGCGAACAGCGGCAGGTAGTGACTGCGCTCGAACACGTTGACGGAGTCGATCTGCAGGAGCCCCAGCCGGTCGATCGTCGAGCGCAGGGTGCGGGTACCCGCCGGGGTCGTGCGCTGCGGGGCGCCGAGTCCCTGCGCGCCGAGTGCGATCCGTCGGGCGAGGGCGGGGGAGAGGGAAGCGGACACGGCCCGACGCTAGCACCGGCGTCGGACACCCGCCGTGCACTGCGGAGGCGCCGCCGCCCACCGGTGTCCGCATGCGCTCACCGGCATGTGCCAGCCCTACACTTGAGCAATGGCGGACGACACTCCGAAGACCTGGTGGGGACGCTTCCTCCCCGAAGCGGCCTCGCCCGTGCGCGAACCGGACCTGAGCGGATCGAGCAGCGTCCCGCTCGGCATGCGCGTGGCCGCAGCATGGTCCTGGCGGATCCTGCTGGTGGCCGCGGTCGTCGCGCTGCTCGTCTTCCTCGTCGTGCAGCTCCGCCTCATCGTCATCCCGCTCCTCATCGCCGTCCTCGTCTCCGCGCTGCTGAAGCCTCTCGTCGACGTCCTGGTGCGTCACCGCTGGCCGAAGGGCCTCGCCATCGCACTCGCGATGGTCGGCACGCTCTCCGTGGTGAGCGGACTGATCTTCCTCGCCATCTCGCAGATCACTTCGCAGTTCGCCTCCGTACAGGCCCGCACCATGACCGCCTACGGCGATTTCAAGGCCTTCCTGCTCGCCAGCCCGTTGCACGTGACCGAGACGCAGCTCAACGACTTCATCGCCCAGGCGTTCGACTCGCTCCAGCAGGACAGCCAGGTCCTGCTCTCAGGCGCCCTGTCGATCGGTTCGACGCTCGGCCATGTCGCGACGGGCGTCTTCCTGACGCTCTTCTGTCTGCTGTTCATGCTCATCGACGGTCGGACGATCTGGCGTTGGACGGTGCGCGTCTTCCCGCAGCGGGCACGCCCCGCCGTCGACAGCGCCGGTCGCGCAGGATGGCGGACGCTCGGCAACTACGTCCGCACGCAGATCCTCGTGGCCTCGATCGATGCGGTCGGTATCGGACTCGGCGCGTTCTTCCTCGGCGTCCCGCTCGCGATCCCGGTCGCCGTGCTCGTGTTCCTCGGCTCGTTCGTGCCGATCGTCGGTGCCGTCGTGACCGGAGCCGTGGCCGTCTTCCTCGCGCTCGTCTACAACGGTCCGGTCATCGCGCTGCTCATGCTCGGTGTCGTGCTCCTCGTCCAGCAGCTCGAGGGGCATGTCCTGCAGCCGCTCATCATGGGTACGGCCGTCAAGGTTCACCCACTCGCCGTCGTCCTCGCCGTCGCGGGCGGCACGCTCGTCGCCGGCATCCCCGGCGCCCTGTTCGCGGTGCCCGTGGTGGCCGTGATCAACGTGATGGTCCACACCATCGCCAGCGGCACGTGGCGGACCGGCGGCAGTGCGCCGCCGGAACCGGGTACCGACGGCGCCATCTGGCAGACCGTCCCGAGCCCCAGGCGAATCCGTCCGGGCTCCCGCTCGTCCCACGAGCCGCAGGATCGCCCAGGCGATCAGGAGCCCCAGCACCCCAGCGAAGACCTCCGAGAGACCTCGTCCCCAGAAAGTCCAGGACCCCGCACACCATGACCGATACAACGACCACCACACCCGTGTTCCCCGGCCCGTCGCTCGCCGCGTTCGAGCGAGCCAGGGACACCCTCGTCGGCACCGTCCAGCGCACGCCGATGGAGAGTTCCCGCTACCTCGCCGACGTCCTCGGCGTGCCCGTGCATCTCAAGTGCGAGAACCTCCAGCGCACCGGCTCCTACAAGATCCGCGGCGCGTACAACCGCATGTCGAGCCTCACCCCCGAGGAGCGGGCGCGCGGCGTCGTCGCCGCCTCGGCGGGCAACCACGCGCAGGGCGTCGCCTTCGCCGCCCGCGAGCTCGGCATCACCGCGACCATCTTCATGCCCGTCGGCGTCCCGCTCCCGAAGCTCGCCGCCACGCGCGACTACGGTGCGCACGTCATCCTGCGCGGCCACACGGTGGCGGAACCGCTGATCGCCGCCGCCGAGTTCGCCGCGGAGACCGGTGCCATCCTCATCCCGCCGTTCGACCACCCGGACGTCATCACCGGGCAGGGCACGCTCGGTCTCGAGATCCTCGAGGAGGTCCCCGACGTCGAGACGGTCATCGTGCCGATCGGCGGCGGCGGGCTCATCTCGGGTGTCGCGGGGGTCATGAAGCAGCGCGCGGCCCTCGAAGGACGCACCATCCGGGTGATCGGCGTCCAGGCGGCGAACGCGGCCGCGTACCCGGTGTCGCTGGAAGCCGGAACCCCGACGACCATCGCCGTGCAGCCGACCATCGCCGACGGCATCGCCGTGGCCCGTCCCGGTGAGCTCAACTTCGAGATGATCAGCGCGCTCGTCGACGAGGTCGTCACCGTCAGCGAGGACGACCTTGCCCGGGCCATCGTGGTCCTCCTCGAGCGCGCCAAGCTCGTCGTCGAACCTGCCGGAGCCGCCGGTGTCGCGGCGATCCTGGCCGGGAAGATCGAGCCGACCGGCACGACGGTCACCATCCTCTCCGGCGGCAACATCGACCCCCTCCTGCTGCAGCGGGTCGTCAGTCACGGACTCGCGGCCTCTGACCGCTACCTGACCCTGCGCATCCCACTGCCCGACCGGCCGGGCCAGCTCGCACGGACGGCGGAGCTCGTCGCGCAGGCCAATGCGAACGTCATCGAGGTGCTGCACACCCGACACGGACACGGCCTGCAGATCAGCGACGTCGAACTCGAGCTCAGCATCGAGACGCGCGGTCCCGACCACCGCGACCTCGTCGTGCAGACGCTCCGCGAGGCGGGGTACGACCCGCAGATCGTCGACGACTGATCCGACTGCCGGAACGCAGCAGGGCCCCGCCGTGTCGGCGGGGCCCTGCTGCGTCTGGTCGGTCGCGAACGACGCGACCTGCCGGATCAGGAACCGGTGTAGGTCTCCACCGCGCTGATCGACACCGTGATCTCCTTGCCGTTCGGCGCCTCGTAGGTGGTCTTGTCGCCGATCTTCAGACCGAGGATGGCGGCACCGAGCGGGCTGCCTTCGCTGTAGACGTCGAGGTCGGTGTTGCCCGCGATCTCGCGGCTGCCGAGCAGGAACCGCTCCTCGCCGCCCGCGACGACCGCCGTGATGACGGTGCCGGACTCCACGACACCGGTGGACTGCGGTGCCTCGCTCACCTTGGCGTCGCGCAACATCTGCGTGAGCGTCCGGATGCGGGCCTCCTGCTTGCCCTGCTCGTCCTTCGCGGCGTGGTAGCCGCCGTTCTCCTTGAGGTCGCCCTCTTCGCGAGCCGCTTCGATGCGCTTGGCGATCTCCTCGCGGCCCGTTGTGCTGAGGCGTTCGAGTTCCGCCTGCAGTCGGTCGAAGGCCTGCTGGGTGAGGAACGTCTCCTGGATCTGCTCGGACACGATGGAACTCCTTTGCATGGTGGGTCCGCACATGACGGCCGAAACGCCCGTCATATGCCAGACGCCCCGGCGGAATGCCGGGGCGTATGAAGTACTGTCTTCGAGTATCGCACGATCGGCGCGGGAGTGTGGCTCGCGCGCCGACGCCCTCGCTGGTCAGGAGCGGTGCTCGACCACCCAGCAGGTGTCGACGACGCCGGTGTTGCTGAGCTCCGTGGTGCGGACGCTCTCCGTGAAGGTGCGGGTGCGCTGCTCGGACGGCGGCAGCTCGACGACCTTCCATCCGACGACCGCGAACTGCTCGTTGAGTGCCTGGACCGAGCAGGCCATGGGGGTGTCCTGCGGACCGGTGACCTCGAAGGACACGCTGACCATCGTGTCGTCGACGATCTCGTGCGCCGTGTTGCGCGACTCGATGCTCGGCCGACTGCCGTCGAGACCGGCCCACACGACCCACGCGATGAAGACGACGGCGAACGCTGCGGCGGCCAGCCAGATCAGGCGGCGGTCACGGGCACGGTTGCCAGGGGTGCGTCCGTAGCGCGCCGCGATGGCGTCCTGGGGGCCGGCATCCTGCAAGGGAGAGGTCACGTCACGGGCTCCGGTTCGAACGGTTAAGCTGGACCAGGAGTGCGAGACGCCTCGAGGTCGACACCTCAAGCGTATTGCCTCTTCCTGGATGCGGAGTCCCGACCGCGTCGTCACGTCACGAGTCGCGAAGCGGTCCCCTCGCGCAGACCAGCCGGAAGGCGGAGCACCATGACCATGAGACTGCTCGCCGTGCACGCGCACCCCGACGACGAGTCGAGCAAGGGGGCGGCGACCCTCGCGCACTACCGGAGCCTCGGCGCCGAGGTCATGGTCGTCAGTTGCACGGGTGGTGAACGCGGCGACCTCCAGAACCCCGGACTCGCCGACGTCGCGATGATCG
Source organism: Plantibacter sp. H53 (assembly GCF_001650455.1). NCBI lineage: Bacteria > Bacillati > Actinomycetota > Actinomycetes > Micrococcales > Microbacteriaceae > Plantibacter > Plantibacter sp. H53. The sequence continues at coordinate 55,461 of NZ_LWCT01000046.1, read as the reverse complement.
AGCGCGACCTCCCCGGGTACCGTCGCCTCGAGATGGCCGCGGCGCAGGAGATCCTCGACATCGAGCACCGGTGGCTCGGCTATCAGGACAGCGGGATGGCCCGCGACGACGGTACGGTCCCACCCGCGAGCTTCGCCGACATCCCCCTCGAGGTCTCGACCGGTGTGCTCGTGCGCATCGTCCGCTCCTTCCGACCGCAGGTCATCATCACCTACGACGAGAACGGGGGCTACCCGCACCCGGACCACATCCGGTGCCATGAGGTGAGCGTCGCCGCGTTCGAAGCGGCGGCCGATCCCACGCGCTATCCCGAAGCGGGCGACCCCTGGCGCGTCGACAAGCTGTACTACGACCGCTCGTTCAGCCCCGCCCGGCTCGAGGCCGTGTACGCCTACCTGCTGGAGCACCACCCCGACGACCCGGCGGTCGAGCGACTGGCCGAGATGCGGGAGTGGATGGCCGGCCGGCCCGATCTCGCGACGACGCACGTGCCCGTCGGCGACTTCTTCGAGGCTCGCGACGCCGCGCTCCGGGCGCACGGCAGCCAGGTGCCGCCGGACTCACCGTTCTTCTTCTGGCCCAACGACGTCCTCCGTGCCGCATGGCCGTTCGAGGACTACCAACTGGTCACGTCGCACGTCGCGTCGACCACTCCAGAGTCGGAGCTGTTCGACGGCATCGACACCAGCGAAGGAACCGCATGATGCACCACCTGTTCACCGAGGTCCTGTTGGCGGTCACGCCGTCGCCGTCGCCCTCGCCGGCGTTCGACGAGAACCAGGTGACGCCGGGACCGTGGGGCTTCGTGATCACCTTCGCCATCGCCGGCATCGTCGTCTTCCTCGTCATCGACATGGTGCGTCGCGTGCGCCGGGTCAACTACCGCGCGGAGATCGACGAGCGGCTCCAAGCCGAGGTCGCCGAGCGGGCAGCCGCGGACCGCGCGGGGAGCGACACCGGTGACGCGGCCCCCGCAGGCGTCGAAGACGACCCTCGCCCGCCGTCGGACCGGTCGGCCCGCTGACACCACCACCGCGACGCCTCGCCGCGCGCCGGGCCACGGGTCGTCAGCGGTTGTAGACCGGGGCGATCGCGATCAGCAGGATCCCGGTCCAGTGGCAGAGGAACGCGAGCACCGTGCACAGGTGGAAGAGCTCGTGGAACCCGAACCGCCCCGGCCAGGGGTTCGGTCGCTTCATCGCGTACATGACCGCGCCGACCGTGTAGAACAGGCCACCGGCGGCGACGAGCACCATCGTGGCGAAGTTGCCGCGGGCGATGTCGCCGAGGTAGGCGACCGCACCCCACCCGAGTGCCAGGTAGAGCGGGACGTAGAGCCACCGTGGGGCGTTGATCCAGAACACGCGGAAACCGATGCCGAGGAGCGCGCCGCCCCAGACGAGCACGAGCAGGAGGTTGCCCTGCGCCGGTGGTAGCGCGAGCACGGCGAGCGGCGTGTAGGTGCCGGCGATCAACAGGAAGATGTTGGCGTGGTCGATCCGCTTGAGGAGGAGCTTGACCGAGGGTCGCCAGGAGAACCGGTGGTAGAGCGCCGAGTTCCCGAAGAGCAGCATCGAGGTGAGCACGAACACCGTCGAACTCCACTTCGCGGCCGCACCCTGTGCGAGCACGACGAGGACGATGCCGGCGACGATCGAGATGGGGAAGATCCCGGCGTGCAGCCATCCGCGCCAGGTCGGTTTGACCTCCTCCGGTGCGGCGGCATCGTCGGCGGCGACCTCGAGCAACGGCAGCTTCGGCAGCTCGGGATCTCCACTCGTCATGGGTCCAGGATACGGGGTGGCACGGAACCCGTACTGGGAGCGATGCAGGAAACTGCACTAGCGTTGCAGGGTGATGACGAGGCATTCCGCACCGGTGGACGGCTTCCTGTACGGCGTCTACGCACGGCGCCTCCGGAAGGCGCTCACTCCGCAGACGCTGCCGCACCATGTCGCGATGATCATCGACGGCAACCGGCGGTGGGCCAAGCAGCTCGGGTACGACACCGCGGCGCACGGCCACCGGGCCGGTGCGGCGAAGATGCGCGAGTTCCTGACCTGGTGCGACGACCTCGGCATCGGCGTCGTCACCCTGTACCTGCTGTCGAGCGACAACCTGGTGAACCGCGCACCGGACGAGCTGGACGACCTCGTCGACATCATCGCCGACCTCGCCGAGGGGCTGTCGCACTACCGTGACTGGCGCGTGAAGCACGTCGGTTCGAGCGACGGGCTCCCGGAGTCGCTGCGCACGGCGTTGACGAGTGCCGAGGAGCGCACGGCCGACCGTGCTGGCATGCACATCAACCTCGCGGTCGGCTACGGCGGTCGCACCGAGATCGTGGACGCGATGCGCGCGATCGTCGCCAAGCACCACCTCGAGGGTCGGAGCCTGGAAGACCTCGCGGCGCTGCTCACCCCCGACCTCATCGGTGAGCACCTCTACACGGGAGGCCAGCCCGACCCCGACCTCGTCATCCGCACCAGCGGCGAACAGCGGATGAGCGACTTCATGCTCTGGCAGAGCGCCCATAGCGAGTTCTACTTCGTCGAGGCGCTCGGGCCCGACCTCCGTGAGGTCGACTTCCTCCGCGCCCTCCGCGACTTCTCCAGGCGGCAGCGGCGGTTCGGCGGATGAGCCGGTCCACGCCCGCCTCGGAGCCGGACGAGCCGGAGACGGCGTCCCGGTTGGAGACCTTCCAAGCAGGATTCCGTGAGGTCGACGGCTATCTCAACTACGGCAGTGTCGGTCCGTTGGCCGCGTCCGTCGTCCTCGAGGCCGCACGCTGGAACGACCTGCTCGCGAGTGCGGCGCCCGGAACGCTCGGCGCGGTCGACGGGCAAGACGAACGGATGCGGACCGCCGTCGGGACGCTCACCGGGTTCCGCGCCGACCAGGTCGTCGCCCAGCCCAACACCTCGCAGGGCCTCATGCACGCGATGTTCGGCCTGAGCGGCACGGTCCTGCTCTCCCGCCTGGAATACCCCACGCTGCCGCTCGCCGCGGAGCGGGCCGCCGAGCACCGGCACGTGCTCACGCCGAGATGGCTTGAGACGCGACGCGGACACGTGACGGCCGAGAGCGTGCGCGAACAGCTCGACGACACCGTCACCGCCGTGGCCGTGAGCCTCGTCGACTACCGCACCGGATACGTCTGCGACCTCGAAGCCGTCCGCGAGGTGATCGGCGGCCGCCTCCTGATCGTCGACGCCATCCAGGGCTTCGGCGTGGTCGACGCCCCCTACGCCGTCGCCGACGTGGTCGCCTCGGGCGGGCAGAAGTGGATGCGCGCAGGCTGGGGCACCGGATTCCTCGCCCTGAGCGACCGCGCCGTCGAGCGGCTCGAGCCGGTCTTCTCGGGCGTGACCGCCACCGACGAGGCCTGGCCGTTCAGCGCGACCCCGGCACCGAGCCGATCCGTGCGCGCATACTCGATCACCAGGCCCGACCCGCTCGCGGCGGCGCGGTTCGCCGCGTCGCTGGAAGACACGGTCGCCGTCGGGACCGCGACGGTGCACGCCGCGATCGCCGAGCTCACGGCCGAGGTGATCGAGCTCGCGGACGAGTTCGGTGTCGCGGTGGTCTCCTCGCGAGACGAGCACGATCGCGCGGGCATCGTCGTCCTGGAGCCGGAGGAGTCCGTCCTCGACACGTTGTGGACCTCGCTCGAGAACCACGGCGTCACCGCGACGATCCGCGCCGGGGCCGTGCGGCTCAGCGTGCATGCCGGTACCAGTCGGCAGACGCTGGACCGACTGCGCGGTGCGCTGCTCTCGTTCGCGACGGCCGCGAGCTACTGAGCCGCCGTCCGACCACCGGCGGTCCAGGAGACGGCCCCATCTGTTCACCTCCCCGTAACAGGACACGGGGCGTGTCGTCGCATCGATGTCGGTGGCCGGACGTACGTTCATCTCATCGGGCATGGAGCCCGGTCGAGACGGCCACACAAGTTCGGCTCGAAACCCTGCAGGCGGCCGTTTCGCACAGTGATCCGAGCATCAGATGCTCGGGGTGGGAGTGGTTGTGGCCTCGCGAGAAATCCAGAACACGTCAGCCGGCATCGAGACGCGGGATGCGTCGACGAGACCGAGCCGACGACCTGCCGACCACACGGTGAGCGGGGGAGATCAGGCGCAGGCCGAGATCACCTACGTGCTCGACACCTCCGTGCTGCTGTCGGACCCCAAGGCGCTCTTCCGGTTCGCCGAGCACGCCGTCGTCATCCCGGTCGTCGTCATCAGCGAGCTCGAGGGCAAGCGCAACGACCCCGAGATCGGCTACTTCGCACGTCAAGCACTCCGCATCCTCGACGAGCTCCGCATCGAGCACGAACGCCTCGACTTCCCGATCCCGGTCGGTGACGGCGGATCCTTGCGGGTCGAACTCAACCACTCGAGCATGGCCTCGCTGCCGTCCGGTCTCCAGCTCGGCGACAACGACTCGCGCATCCTCGCGGTCGCGCTGAACCTGGCGAACGACGGACTGGCGGTCACGGTGGTGTCCAAGGACCTGCCGCTGCGCGTCAAGGCGGCCTCCATCGGTCTCCAGGCGGAGGAGTACCGGGCGGAACTCGCGGTCGACTCCGGCTGGACGGGCATGTCCGAGATCACCCTCGGCTCCGAGGACATGAGCACGCTGTGGGAGCGCGAGGAGGGGACGACGCCGATCATCGAGGACCTGCCGATCAACACGGGCCTCGTGATCCACTCCGACCGGGGATCCGCACTCGGGCGGGTCACGGGCAAGCGCAGCTACAAGCTCGTCCGCGGCGACCGCGACGTCTTCGGTCTGCACGGACGCTCGGCCGAGCAGCGGCTCGCGATCGACCTCCTGCTCGACCCCGAGATCGGGATCCTCTCGCTGGGAGGTCGAGCCGGGACGGGGAAGTCCGCGCTCGCCCTCTGCGCGGGTCTGGAGGCCGTCCTCGAGCGACAGGCGCACAAGAAGATCATGGTGTTCCGGCCGCTGTACGCGGTCGGCGGCCAGGAGCTCGGGTACCTGCCCGGCGACCAGGGCGAGAAGATGAACCCCTGGGGACAGGCGATCTTCGACACGCTCGGCGCGGTCGTCTCGCAGAACGTGCTCGACGAGGTGGTGGAGCGGGGCATCCTCGAGGTGCTGCCGCTGACGCACATCCGAGGCCGTTCGCTCCACGACGCCTTCGTGATCGTCGATGAGGCGCAGTCGCTCGAACGCAACGTGCTCCTCACGGTCCTCAGCCGGATCGGGCAGAACTCGCGGGTCGTCCTCACGCACGACGTCGCCCAGCGCGACAACCTGCGCGTCGGCCGCCACGACGGCGTCGCCTCGGTGATCGAGACGCTCAAGGGGCACCCGCTGTTCGCGCACGTCACGCTGACGCGCTCGGAGCGCTCGGCCATCGCGGCACTCGTGACCGAGATGCTCGAAGGGAACGAGCTGGCCTAGCGGCCGTCGGCGGAGCGGGCCAGCGAGGCTCGCTCCGCCGCCTCCGGCCGCCTGTGGAGAACGCCGGAGGCCGGCACGATGATCCTCCTATCCTGACGGGATGCCCTCGCGACCGACCTCCACCGGCAGGCGGCTCCGCCCGCGTGTCGCCACCGCGGCGATGGCCGGCTCGACGCTGCTGCTCGTAGCCGTCGCCGTTGCCCGGCTCGGCCCCGACCTGCGTCCGGTCGTCATCGTGCTCGTATGGCTCGCCTGCATCACGCCGCCGCTCGTGCGCATCGACGTCGCGGAGCGGCGGCTCCCGAACCGTCTCGTGCTGCCGGCGCTCACCATCGCGGTGCCGCTCACGGCCATCGATGCCGCAGTGCGTCAGGTGGCCCCGCTCGAACCGCTCCTGATGGGGTCCGCGGTCGGCGCCGTCCTGTACGCATGCGCCCTCTTCGGCGGGCTGGGCATGGGGGACGTGAAGCTCGGCGCGCTGCTCGGCCTCGCTGTCGGCTGCTTCGGGACGTCCGCGGTCCTCCTCTTCGCGGTGGTGTCGGTCTTTTCGGCCGGCCTCGCGGGTGTGGTCGTCGTGCTTGTCGCGCGCTCACATGGTGGCTCCGCCGGTTGGCGCACCCGCATCCCGTTCGGTCCGTTCCTGCTCCTCGGCTGCTGGAGCGCGGTCGCCGCCACGGCGTGATCACACGGACGGAGACGGCCCCGGAACCGCGAGGGTTCCGGGGCCGTCTCCGTCCGGTCGTTCGACGAGCGGGTCGACTCAGCCGGGGTGCGTCATCGAGAGGACGTCGAGCGCCGTGTCGAGCTGCTCCTCCGTGATCTCGCCGCGTTCGACGAAGCCGAGGTCGACGACGGCCTCGCGGACGGTGAGGCCCTTGGCGACGGAGTGCTTGGCGATCTTCGCCGCCGACTCGTAGCCGATGATCTTGTTCAGCGGGGTGACGATCGACGGCGAGGAGCCGGCGAGTGCCGCAGCGCGGTCGAGGTTGGCCTCGAGGCCGTCGACGGTCTTGTCGGCGAGGACCCGGGTCGCGTTCGACAGGAGACGGATGCTCTCGAGGAGCGCCGTGCCCATGACCGGGATCGCGACGTTGAGTTCGAAGGAGCCAGAGGCGCCGGCCCAGGCGATGGTCGCGTCGTTGCCGACGACCCGTGCGCCGACCATCAGGACGGCCTCCGGGATCACGGGGTTCACCTTGCCGGGCATGATCGAGGATCCCGGCTGGAGGTCGGGGATGTGCAGCTCGCCGAGACCGGTGTTCGGGCCGGAGCCCATCCAGCGGAGGTCGTTGCAGATCTTGGTGAGGCTCACCGCGATGACGCGGAGGGCTCCCGAGGCGTCGACGAGTCCGTCGCGTGCGCCCTGGGCCTCGAAGTGGTCCTGGGCCTCGGTGATGGGCAGCTCGGTCTCCTGCGCGAGCAGCTCGATGACGAGCTGGGGGAAGCCCTTCGGCGTGTTGATGCCGGTGCCCGTCGCGGTTCCGCCGAGTGGGACCTCTGCGACCCGGGGGAGCGCCGTGCGCACTCGCTCGATGCCGAGACGCATCTGGCGCGCGTAGCCACCGAACTCCTGGCCGAGGGTGACCGGCGTGGCGTCCATGAGGTGCGTGCGGCCCGGCTTCACGGCGGTCTTCCACAGCTCGGCCTTGCGCTCCAGCGAGACGGCCAGGTGGTCGAGGGCCGGGATGAGGTCGTCGATGAGGGCGCTCGTGACCGCGATGTGCACCGAGGTCGGGAAGACGTCGTTGGAGGACTGCGAGGCGTTGACGTGGTCGTTGGGGTGCACCGGGCTGCCGAGGCGCGCGCTCGCGAGCGTCGCCAGAACCTCGTTCATGTTCATGTTCGACGAGGTGCCGCTGCCGGTCTGGTAGGTGTCGACCGGGAACTGCGCGTCGTGCGCGCCGGTGATGACCTCGTCGGCCGCTGCGGCGATCGCGTCGGCGACACCCTGGTCGAGGACGCCGAGCTTGGCGTTGGCGAGTGCCGCGGACTTCTTGATCCGGGCCAATGAGGCGATCTGCGCCGACTCGAGCCCGCTGCCCGAGATCGGGAAGTTCTCGACCGCCCGCTGCGTCTGCGCACCGTAGAGGGCGTTCGCGGGGACCCGCACCTCACCCATGGTGTCGTGTTCGATGCGGTACTCGGTTGCTGAGGTGTCTACCACGCTGTTCGTTCTCCTTCGTGCGATTGCGGTGGTGCTGCGCTCGACCGGTCGGTGAGCGGGGTGGAGGTCATTCGGGGACGGTGACGTCGCCGATCACGATGTCGGCGACGGCGGTGCCCTCGAGGAGCTTGTAGTTCGCGCCGATGATGGCGACCGTCCCGGCCGCCACGGCGTCGCTGATGAGCTCGGAGCGCGAGACGACCTCCATGACGGTGCGGCGGAGGTGGCGTCGTCCGACCTCGGAGGTGTCGACGGAGGCGGCGTCGATCGGTGCAGGGCCGGCGACAGCGCTCACGGCGGGGACGATCTGCTGGATCAGCTGGTCGATGTACGGGGGGAGCGGGGTGGCGTCCTCGATCTGCGAGTCGATGGCCGCGCGGACGGCGCCGCACTCGTCGTGCGCGAGCACCAGGATGAGCGGGACCTGCAGGACACCGACGGCGTACTCCAGGGTGCCGAGCACCGAGTCGGAGACGATCTGACCGGCGTTGCGGACGACGAAGAGGTCGCCGAGCCCTTTGTCGAAGATGATCTCGGCCGCGAGGCGGGAGTCGGAGCAGCCGAAGATGACCGCCTCCGGGGCCTGGGAGTGCGCGAGCGTGGCGCGGCGTTCGACGTCCTGGCGGGGGTGGGCGGGCTGACCGGCGACGAACCGCGCGTTACCGCGCTGCATCTCGCGCCAGACGGCACCGGGGCGCTTCTGGGTCATTCTGAGTCCGTTTCTGCAGGGGCGCCCGACGGGGCGTCGAGGTTGGCGGTGACCCCGGTGCGCACGGAACGTGCGACATCGAGGACGTACTCGGGCTTCGCCGTGCCGAACACGGCGATCGTGCTCCGACCGGCGACGGTCGACAGGGCGTACGCGACGTTGCCGTCGTCGGAGCCGCTGCCGTTCGCGTATTCGACCCACTCGACGCCGTCGATCGTGACGGTTCCGGTGGGGCGGGCTTCGTCGAGCTCGGTGAGGAGCCAGGTGTCGTTGGCGTCGACGCCTTGGACGAGGCCGACGAACTCGTCGTCGGGGGAGATGAGTCCGACGTTCCAGGAGCGGATGTCGGGTGTGCCGGCGACCGGTGACGCTGCGGTGCGGACGTCGGCGTAGTTGCTGCCCCAGTCGTCGCCGAGCTCGGGGGTGAGGAGCGGGACGGGGAGGTCGGGCTGCGCCTGGCCGGCGAGCTGCGCGTAGTCGACGGTCGGGCGCTCCGGGGCTTCACCTCGGGGCACGGCGAGCACGATCACGACCACGAGGCCGACCGTGGCCAGGAGCGACAGGACGAGGTTGTTGACGGTCTTGCGCGAGCGGTACAGGCGGGAGTTCTCCGCCTTGCGGTCGGCGGTCTCCTGCGGCGTCTCGGGACGGCCGAGCTCGGCAACGACGCGCGGCGGCTTGGTGTCCTTCACCGCGATGCGTCCGGAGTGCCGGATCCGAGCTGGGCGGCGCGTGCCGCGTCGAGCCGTGCCTTCGCGCCGATCAGCCACTCCTCGCAGCGCTGGGCGAGCTGTTCGCCGCGCTCCCAGAGGCGGAGGGAGTCCTCGAGCGACGCCGAGCCCTGCTCCAGCTCGGACACGACACGCACGAGCTCGTCGCGTGCCTGCTCATAGCTGAGCTCCTGGACATCGGAGGGGGTTGGCATGCTTCTATCCTATTCGTCGTCGGTCCGGGCGGCAGCCGTGGCCGGGCCGGTACTGGAGGCGCCGATCGCGCCGGAGGCGAGGGTGACCAGGAGCTCCGTCCCGGCGGGCGCGTCGCCCTCGGCACGGATGACCGCGCCACCCGGGACGCCGGCCTCCGGGTCCGCTCGTTGGACGATGGCGTAGCCGCGGTCGAGCGTGCGCTGCGGCGACAGGGCGCGGAGGTGTGCGCGGAGTTCCGTCACCTCGCGCTGGGAGCGCTCGACGGCGCGGTCGATGAGCTCGGCGCCCCTGGCGACCGTTCGGGTCAGCTCGTCCGCCCGCGAGTCGACGATCCAGGACGGGTCGGCGAGCGCGGGACGGGTGCGAAGCGTCGCGAGTCGGTCGATCTCGTGACCGAGCAACGAGGTCACCCGGGAGGACAACCGGACGCGGGCCTGCTGCACGCGAGCGAACTCCTCCGCGACGTCGGGGACGACCCGCTTGGCGGCATCGGTCGGTGTGGAGGCACGGAGGTCGGCGACGTCGTCGAGCAACGGGCGGTCCGCCTCGTGGCCGATGGCGCTCACGAGGGGTGTGGTGCAGGCGGCCGCGGCACGGACCACGCGTTCGTCGCTGAACCCGAGGAGGTTCTGGAAGTCGCCACCGCCGCGCGCGACGATGATGACGTCGACCTCGGGGTCGGCGTCGAGCGTCTGCAGAGCGCTCACGACGTCGCCGGGGGTGCGGTCGCCCTGGACGGCGGCGTGGACGACACGGAACCGGACCGAGGGCCAGCGCAGTTCCGCGTTGCGCAGGACGTCCTTCTCGGCGTCGGAGTCCTTGCCGGTGACCAGCCCGATGCACTGCGGGAGGAACGGGAGCGGCCGCTTGCGCGACGCGTCGAAGAGCCCCTCCTCGGCGAGCTGCCGACGGAGTCGCTCGAGTCGCTCGAGGAGGTCGCCGATGCCGACGTGCTTCATCGCCATGACCTGCATGGTGAGCGTGCCGCCCTTGAGCCAGTAGTTCGGCTTGACCAACGCGACCACGTGGTCGCCCTGTTTGAGGTCGGCGGGGATCTTCGCGCGGACGGACGACCAGATGGTGAACCCGACCGTCGCATCGATCTCGAGGTCTTTGAGCTTGCCGTAGACGTTGCCGCCCGAGGCGCCCCACTGCGTGATCTCGCCCTCGACCCAGACCGTGCCGAGGCGGTCGATGTAGTCGCGGAGCTTCGTGCCGAGGAGCGCGACCGGCCAGGGGGCTTCCATGGTGGCCGGTGCATCGCTCATCCCTCAAGCCTAGCCGCGAGCACCGACGGCGCGCCGGTCGCGGACCACCCGGTCGTTCACGGCCGACTCCCGAGCGCTGCCGCGTAGAATCCACACGTGACCGATCTCCGCGACGCCCCAGCCATCGGCCTCGGCATGCCGAGGCTCCGACGTATCGCCGGACGCCTCGCAGACCTCCCCGTCGCCGGGGAGAAGCGCGTCCTGCTGGCAGCCCCGCGCGGTTACTGCGCCGGCGTGGACCGCGCGGTCGTCGCCGTCGAGAAGGCGCTCGAGCACTACGGCGCGCCGGTGTACGTCCGGAAGCAGATCGTCCACAACGTGCACGTCGTCGATCAGCTCGAGGCCCAGGGCGCCGTGTTCGTGGAAGAGGTCGACGAGGTGCCGTCCGGCGCGCACATCGTCTTCAGTGCGCATGGCGTTTCGCCCGCCGTGGTCGATGCCGCCGCCGACCGCGGGCTGCTCGCGATCGACGCCACCTGCCCGCTCGTCACGAAGGTCCACCGCGAGGCCGTGCGCTTCGCCCGCGACGACTACGAGATCCTGCTCATCGGACACGAGGGGCACGAGGAGGTCGAGGGCACGGCCGGTGAAGCGCCCGACCACGTCACGCTCGTGACGAGCCCGGAAGCCGTCGACGACCTCGTCGTCGCCGACCCCGACAAGGTCGTGTGGCTCTCGCAGACCACGCTGTCGGTGGACGAGACCATGGAGACGGTCCGACGCCTGCGCGAGCGGTTCCCGAAGCTCCAGGATCCGCCGAGCGACGACATCTGCTACGCGACCCAGAACCGTCAGGTGGCCATCAAGAAAGTAGCCCAGGACGCCGACCTCGTGATCGTGGTCGGGTCGGCGAACTCCTCGAACTCGGTGCGCCTCGTGGAGGTCGCGCTCGAGTACGGCGCGAAGGCCGCCTACCGCGTCGACTACGCGAACGAGATCCAGCAGGCCTGGCTCGACGGCGTCGTCACCGTCGGTGTCACGAGCGGCGCCTCCGTGCCGGAGGTCCTCGTCGACGAGGTCCTCGAAGAGCTCTCCGGTGCCGGCTACGGCGCGGTGCAGGAAGTCAAGACGGCCGAGGAGGACCTCATGTTCTCCCTGCCGAAGGAGCTGCGCAAAGACCTTGCCGGCACGACCGATCCGCGCGCCCTGGGAGGGCGTCGACCATGAGCGAATCCCGCCCCCGTCCGCAGTTCGGTGAGTACGCGTCCCCCGAGGAGCAGCGTGCCCGGATCGCCGAGCCCATCGACGAGCAGCGGGCGGAGGAGCTCGGCATCGCGCCGGTCGTCCCCGTCGAACGGCAGCCACGGCAGCAGCAGGAGCCCACCCTCCGCGAGCAGACGCGCGAGCAGGCGCATGAGCCTGGGGTGATGCAGCCGGGCGCTCCGACCGTGGCCGCCAGACGACCCGTCGCCGGAGACCGGATCGCGACGTCGATCCTGCTCGGACTCGGCCTCGTCGGCCTGATCGTGACCATGCCGGGCCTGCTCGACCTCCCCGGCCTGATCCGCCCCGCACTCGTGCAGATGGGTGTCTCGGGGTACTCCTCGGACGGTCTCGCGAGCGCCATGGGCATCCTGGCGCTCGGTCTCCAGATCGCCCTGTGGGTGGGCGCCATCATCCTGTCGAGCCGGTCGCTCCGCGCGGGTCGACTGACCTTCTGGATCCCGCTCGTCGCCGGTGTCGCGGCGAACCTGGTCGTGGTGATCTGTCTCGCCGTGGCCATGGGCGCCGACCCGGCCTTCATGGAGTACGTCCGCTCGCAGCAGCCGTAGTCATCCACACACGAAGAACGGGCCCGGCAGCGATGCCGGGCCCGTTCTGTTCGTGCAGGTGACTAGGAGGTGCTGGTGCCGTACGAGCCGAGCTGCTTCGTCGACTCCACGACGCGAGCGGCCATCGCCGACTCGGCGACCTTGCCCCAGGCGCGGGGGTCGTAGAGCTTCTTGTTGCCGACCTCACCGTCGAGCTTCAGCACGCCCTCGTAGTTCGAGAGCATGTAGCCGGCGATCGAGCGGGTGAACGCGTACTGCGTGTCGGTGTCGATGTTCATCTTGACGACACCGTTCGCGACGGCCTCGGCGATCTCGGCGTCGGTGGAACCCGACCCGCCGTGGAACACGAGGTCGAGCGGCTTGGGGCCGTGGCCGTACTTGGCGGTGAGGCCGTCCTGGATGGTCTTCAGCAGCTCGGGCTGGAGCTTGACGTTACCGGGCTTGTAGACGCCGTGCACGTTGCCGAAGGTGAGGGCGGCCATGTAGCGACCCTGCTCGCCGAGGCCGAGCGCCTCGACGGTCGCGATGGCGTCGTCGAGGGTGGTGTACAGGTGCTCGTTGATGTCGTGGCTGACGCCGTCCTCTTCGCCGCCGACGACGCCGATCTCGACCTCGAGGATGGCGTTGATGGCCTTGGTGCGCTTCAGCATCTCGGTCGCGATCTCGAGGTTCTCCGTGAGCGGGACCGCCGAGCCGTCCCACATGTGGGACTGGAAGATCGGGTTGCGACCGGCCTTGACCTCTTCTTCGGAGGCGGCGATGAGCGGCATGACGAAGCCGTCGAGCGCGTCCTTCGGGCAGTGGTCGGTGTGGAGCGCGACGGTGACGGGGTAGTTCTTGGCGACCTCGGTGGCGAACTTCGCAAAGGCGATCGCGCCGGCGGCGCGGTTCTTCACGGTGTGGCCGGCGAAGTAGTCGGCGCCGCCCGTGGTGACCTGGATGATGCCGTCGGAACCGGCCTCGGTGAGGCCCTGGAGGACGGAGTTGATGGTCTGGCTGCTCGAGACGTTGAACGCCGGGTACGCGAACCCGTTCGACTTCGCCTTGTCGAGCATCGCTGCGTACTGTTCCGGGGTGGCGACGGGCATGTCTTCTCCTTGCGTGGGGACGATTCGCCTTGAAGTCTAGTGACTCGGGCTCCGAGGCATACGGCACGATGGGGACATGATCGAGCGCACTCCGGACACCGACCTCCTCGACGGCTTCCTCGACGCCACGCGGGCCGCCGCTGCCGCCGTCGCCGGTCTCGTGGGTGGCGGCGACGGCATGCGCATCGACGGGGTCGCCGTCGACGCGCTCCGCCGGGCGCTCGAATCGCTCCCGGTCGACGGGCGCGTCGTCGTGGGGGAGGGCGAGAAGGACCAGGCGCCCATGCTCTTCGTGGGCGAACGCTTCGGCACGGGTGCGGGGACGGCGATCGACCTCGCCGTCGACCCCGTGGACGGCACCAAGCTCGCGGCCGCCGGCAAGCCGGACTCCGTCGCCGTGATCGCCATCGCCCCGCGCGGTGCGATGTTCGACATCGGCCCGGCGTACTACCTCGAGAAGCTCGTCGCGGCCGGTGGGGGACGCGAGCTGTCGCTCGGCGATCCGATCGCGGTGACCCTCGACCGGCTCGCCGCGCGTGTGGGGCGGCCGGTCGAGCAGCTCCGGGTCGCGGTCCAGGACCGCCCCCGGAACGCGGCGACGGCCCAGGCCGTGACCGCCGCCGGTGCGGAGCTCGTGAGCTTCATGGACGGCGACGTCGCCCTGTCCCTGCGTGCCGCGGCCACCGACGGCGACCTCGATCTGCTCCTCGGCGTGGGCGGGGCCCCGGAGGGCATCCTCACGGCTGCCGCGGTCCGGGCCCTCGGTGGCTGGATGACGGCGCGCTTCGCACCGCAGTCGCCGGAGGAACGGGCGCGGCTTATCGAGGCAGGGACCGATCTCGACCGCGAGGTCCCACTCGACGAACTCTGCCGCGACGACGCCTGGCTGCTGCTCAGTGCTGTCACATCGACCGCGCTCGCCGCCGGAGCCGAACTCGCCGGAGTCCGGGTCGAAGGGGACGGCGGTGTCACGGTCGAGTCCGTCGTCGTCGGTCCCGGGAGCCCGCTGACGAGGTCACGGAAGCGCCTCGATCGAGACACGCCCACCGGCCTTCCCCGCCCGGTTCGATAGGCTGAAACCCTCATCCACCGAAGCGTCGTGTCCCACGAGGCGAGCGATCCATGGAGGATCCAGTGACCCAGCCTGAAACCGGCTCCCACTATCTGCAGCCCGACCGCAACCTCGCCATGGAGCTCGTGAGAGCGACGGAGGCCGCCGCGATCCGGGCGGCGCCGTTCATCGGGCGAGGCGACAAGAACGCCGCCGACGGTGCGGCGGTCGACGCCATGCGCGCCTTCCTCGGCACCGTCAACTTCGACGGCGTGGTCGTCATCGGCGAGGGCGAGAAGGACGAAGCGCCCATGCTCTTCAACGGCGAGCACGTCGGCAACGGCCGCGGCCCGTCCTGCGACATCGCGGTCGACCCGATCGACGGCACGAGCCTCACCGCCGCCGGCCGCCAGAACGCCCTCTCCGTCATCGCCGTGTCCGACCGTGGCAGCATGTTCGACCCGTCCGCGGTGTTCTACATGGACAAGATCGTCACCGGCGCCGACGGCATCGGTGTCGTCGACATCAGCCAGTCCATCGGCGACAACATCCGCGAGCTCGCGAAGGCCAAGGGCAAGCAGCCCGAGGACATCCGCGTCGCCGTCCTCGACCGACCGCGCCACGCGCAGCTCATCGAGGAGATCCGCGCGGCCGGTGCCGGGACGCGGCTGCTGCTCGACGGCGACGTCGCGGGTGGCATCAACGCCGCGCGCTACGACTCACGGATCGACATGTGCGTCGGCATCGGCGGCACGCCCGAGGGCATCATCACCGCGTGTGCGGTGAAGGCGCTCGGTGGCCTCATCCAGGGCAAGCTCATGCCGAAGGACGACGCCGAACGTGAGCGAGCGCTCGCGGCCGGTCACGACCTCGACCGTGTCCTCGGCGCGAACGACCTCGTCCGCGGCGACAACACGTACTTCGTCGCGACGGGCGTCACCCACGGTGAACTCGTCGACGGTGTGCAGCGCAAGGGTCCGATCATCCGCACCGAGAGCCTCGTGCTGCGGTCGCGTTCCGGCACCATCCGTCGTGTCGAGGCGGACCACCTCGCTGCGAAGTGGCTGTAGCCGCTCCTCCAGCAGCGCGAAGCGCCCGGTTCCACCTCACGGTGGTGCCGGGCGCTTCGTCGTGCGGCGTTCGTGCCGGTCAGTCCTGGAGCCGGTGCGCGAGCCGGGCCTCGAGCTCGCTCGGCTCGGCATCGGACGGCTCCGGCGAGGGCTGCGCCTCCGGTGCGGTGAGGCGCTTCGGTGAGGCGTCGCTCTGGCTCACCTGACCGATGACCGTCGCCTCGTCGAGGGCGTCGAGCTTGCGCGCCGTGACGAGCACGCGGGTCTCGAACGACGAGGCGAACTGGTTGTAGTTGGTGACCGTGCTCTCGATCGACCGGCGCAGGCGGTCGGCGTGGTCCGACAGCGTCGAGAGCCGCTGGTAGAGCTCCTTGCCGAGGTCGAACAGTCGCTTCGCGTCCTCGGTGAGGACGTCCTGCTGCCAGGTGAACGCGACCGTCTTGAGGACCGCCCACAGGTTGACGGGGGAGGCGAGGGCGACCCGTTTGCCGAAGGCGTAGTCGAGCAGGCTCGCGTCGGCCTCGAGCGCTGCGGCGAGGAGCGACTCGCTCGGGATGAAGCAGATGACGAACTCCGGGCTCGACTCGAGGCCGCGCCAGTACCCCTTCGCCGCGAGGGCGTCGACGTGCGACCGCACGGCTTTCACGTGCTGCGCGAGGAGGGCGGTGCGTCGCGCGGCCTCCTCGCCCGTCGCGGTGACGGGGATGGTGCTGGCTTCGAGGTACTGCGCGAACGGCACCTTCGCGTCGACCGCGATCGACTTGCCGCCGGGGAGCCGCACGACCATGTCGGGTCGGCCGACGCCGTTGTCGGAGGTGATGCTCGACTGCAGGTCGAAGTCGACGCGTTGCGTGAGGCCCGCGGCTTCCACGACGTTGCGGAGCTGGGTCTCACCCCAGACGCCGCGGGTCGCGTTGTTCCGGAGCGCCGAGGCGAGCGACTCCGTCGTGGACCGCAGGCGTTCCTCGGACTCCGAAGCCGTCTTCAGTTGTTGTGCGAGTTCGCCGTGCTGTCGGCTGCGCTGCTGCTCGAGTTCCGCGACCTTCGCGTGCATGTGTTCGAGGCTGTGCTGCACGGGCGCGAGTGCCTGCAGGACCTGGCTCTCCTCGTGTTCCTGGCGCGATCGTCGTTCGGCGTCGGCGCGGTGGCGTTCGGCGAGCTCGCGGTACTGCTCGCGCTGGGCGTTCAGCTCACGCCCGAGACCGTCGGCTGTGGCGTCGAGGGCGGCGAGTTCGGCGCGCAGTGCGGCGCGGAGTTCCGCCTCCTTCGCGGAGGCGTCGGCGAGGAGCTGCGCCTGCTGGCCACGGAGGTCGGCGAGCTGGGCGGTGTGCCTGGCCTCGAGCAGCGCGGGGTCGACCGAACCCGCGCCGGTGCGCCGCTGCAGCAGGAGGACCGCCACGGCTGCGCCGATGACGAGTCCGATGAGGAGGCCGATCCCGAGGGCGAGTGCGCTGTCCATGCCCTCAGTGTGTCGCGGGCCGCCGACATCGGTCGGAGGCCGCGCGGCGACCGCGGGCTCAGGCGGCGACGGCCGTCCCGATCCGGCCGATCTTCACGCTCGTGAGCTGCGCGAGTTCGGCGATCGAGGAGGCGCCGTGGCGGGCGGCCGCGTGGATGATGATGTGCGCGGAGGCCTCGGCGTCGCCGGTGGCGTCGTGGTGCTGGAAGTCGTCGAACCCGGCGGCGAGAGCGGCCACCGGGAGCCGGTAGGAGTCGAGCTGATACGTCTTGCGTGCGACGTTGAGACTGCACAGATAGCTGAGGTCGGGGCAGTCGAGGCCGGTGGCTGCGCAGCCACCGCGGATGACGCCCATGTCGAAGCCGGCGTTGTGTGCGACGAGCGCGTCACCCTGGGCGAAGTCGAGGAGCGTGTCGAGCTGGTCCGCCCAACCGGGCGCACCGAGGACGTCGGTCGCGACGATCCCGTGGATGCGCGTGTTCCACTCGAGGAACGCGTCGTGTCCGGCAGGGGGCTGGATGAGCCAGCCCGCGCGGTCGACGACGATGCCGTCTCGGACCCTGACGAGGCCCACGCTGCAGGCGGAGGCAGATGACGAGTTCGCGGTCTCGAAGTCGATGGCGGTGAAATCCAGTGGCACGTCCTCACCCTCGCACCAGCGTCCGACACCGCCCGGGTGGCACGCCGCACGCCGCTCGATCGACCGTGCCGATCCGTGCCCGGAGCGGAGGCGCGACCCACGGGGACGCGCGGCCAAGTACGATAGACCCTCGTGGCTCTTACTCTCGGCATCGTCGGCCTGCCCAACGTCGGCAAGTCCACCCTGTTCAACGCGCTCACGCGCAACAACGTGCTCGCCGCGAACTATCCGTTCGCGACGATCGAGCCGAACGTCGGCGTGGTCGAACTGCCCGACGCCCGGCTCGGCAAGCTCGCGGAGATCTTCGGCAGCGAGCGCATCCTGCCCGCCGCGGTGTCCTTCGTCGACATCGCCGGCATCGTCAAGGGCGCGAGCGAGGGGGAGGGGCTCGGCAACAAGTTCCTCGCGAACATCCGCGAGGCCGACGCCATCGCGCAGGTCGTGCGCGGCTTCGCCGACCCCGACGTCGTGCACGTCGACGGCGACGTGAACCCGGCCTCCGACATGGAGACGATCAACACCGAGCTCATCCTCGCCGACCTCGAGACGCTCGAGAAGGCCGTCACCCGGTTCGAGAAGGAGGTCAAGGGCAAGAAGCTCGACCCCTCCGTCCTCGCGGCGGCGAAGGAGGCGCAGGACGCGCTGAACGCCGGCACCCCGCTCTCGGCGACGAAGATCGACCTCGCGCCCATCAAGGAGCTCGGTCTCCTCACGGCCAAGCCGTTCATCTACGTCTTCAACGTCGACGAGGAGGTCCTCCAGGACCAGGCGAAGCTCGACGAGCTGGCCGCGCTCGTGGCGCCGGCGAAGGCCGTCTTCCTCGATGCGAAGCTCGAGTCGGAGCTCGTCGACCTCGACGAGGACGACGCCCGCGAGATGCTCGAGTCGACCGGCCAGACCGAGTCCGGCCTCGACCAGCTCGCACGCATCGGTTTCGCGACGCTCGGGCTGCAGACCTACCTCACGGCGGGCCCGAAGGAGTCGCGCGCGTGGACGATCCCGCAGGGTGCCAAGGCGCCCCAGGCGGCCGGCGTCATCCACACGGACTTCGAGAAGGGCTTCATCAAGGCCGAGGTCATCTCGTTCGACGACCTCGTCGAGACCGGCTCCGTCGCCGAGGCCCGTTCCAAGGGCAAGGCCCGCATGGAGGGCAAGGACTACGTCATGCAGGACGGCGACGTCGTGGAGTTCCGCTTCAACGTCTAGCTCGTCGAAAGCGCACGTTCCGTCGTCGACAGACGCTCCAGTCGACGGAATGAGCACTCTCGGTGGTGGTCACCGCTTCCGCCGCTGTTCCGCGATCCACGTGTGATCGGCGATCGCCGCTGAGACGGCTTTGCGATACTGCGGGCCGTCTGCGCTGCGGTACAGATCCCTGCTGAAGAACTTCGACTCAGCTCGATAGGGTGCGCTGTTGTGGACACGCGTCGCGAGATCCGACAGGACATCGTGGTCGCCCGCGAGGTAGGCGGCGAGCTCGGTGTCGTTCAGCCGGATGAGCGCGGAATCGTCGATGAGGGCGCTGTAGCTGTACCTCGCGTGGAGGTAGAGCGAACCCTCCTGCTCGACGAGGAACCACATTCCCGGTTCATGGTCGACGTAGCGCACCGTCACCACCACCGTCTGGCGCGAGGGACCAAGCCCGCGAGGGCGGCGACCCCGACGAGGGCGCTGACCGCCCCGAGGAAGCCCAGAGGGGTGTCGCGGAGCGGGCCGATGACGAGCAGGGCACCGAGGCCGAGCGCTGTCACGCCGAACCCGGTGCGCCAGCGTCTCCCGGCCTTCGCCGATGGGCGGCGGTCGGGCAGATCGGTGGGTCGCGGGCGCGCGCGGCGGCGTGCGCTCAGCGGCGGTCCGCCGTCGTCTGGCCCGTCGACGGCACGCCCGAACCCGTCGACCCACGGACCGCCACCGACCTCGGGGCAGCGGTCGTGGACGTTCGTATCGCGGGTCGAGGCATCCGCCGGGTGGGCCGGCATGGCTGCGGCGAGATCCACGTCGAACCTGACGGAGCCGTCCGGCAGGAGGGCGTCGTACCCGACGAACCGCAGCGGCCGTCGGCGCCATCTCGACGTGCCACGGAATGCCGTCGCGCGGACGGCGACGGGTCGATCGGGCGATTCGCGCATGGGTCGATGGTGACACATCGGTCACCGCGGTTCAGCTCCCTGATGGTTCCGAAGCCCCTGCCGTCAGCGAGGTGCTGCTCCGGCGGTACGCTCGATGAGGCGCCACCCGAACGGGCGCCTGGGGGAGGCACCGGGTGACGATCGATCTGGCGAGCATGCTGGTGGTGGCGGTGATCGTCTGCGCCGCGTGCGGGATCTTCTACGGACTCGACAGTGCGCGAACCCTCGCCGGGCGCCATCTGGCGGCCTGGATGTCCGGATTCGCCACCACCCTCCTCTCGGCGGTCAGCTATCTCGCCGCCACGCTCAACGGCGACTCGGTGTGGATCGTCGCCGTCGCCAACGCCGCCATGGTCGCTTCGATCGCCGCCCTGTGGGTCGGGTGCCGGCTGTTCAACGGTCGACGCAGCCTCGTGCTGCTCGGCACCCTCTTCGTCGGGGTGACGGCGACCTCCGCCGTCCTCGACCCCACCGACGACCCGGAGTGGGCCGGCACCATCGCCCGGCTCATCTCGCTCATCATGCTGTCGCTGCTCGTCGCGTACGAGGCACGGCGGGGGCGCATGCGGACGGCGCCGGCGTCGCTGGTGCTCGTCGTCGTCATGATCCTGCACGCCGTGTTCACCGCCGTGCGCCTCGCGGTCTACCTCGCGGCGGGTCCTCACTCGGAGATCTTCGAGCGGCTGTTCAGCACGCCCATCGTGACCTACATGAACCTCGTGTTCGTCGTCGCGGTCGCCGTCGGCCTCGTCCTCCTGCGTTCCTGGGAGCGCAAGCAGCGCCTCTCCTCGGAGCGGGTGGGCGTCCGCGCGGTGGGGCGCCGCGCGTTCATCGCCGAGGCGACCCGACTCCGCGACGGGCAACAGTCCGATCGTCGCCTCGCGATCCTCGTCGTGGCCATCGACGGCTACGGCGACCTCCGCCGCGCCTACGGGATGGCGACGGCGGGGGAGCTGGAGGCGCTGCTCGCCGCCGCGGTCTTCCGGGAGTTGCCGGCCGGGTCCGTCTGCACCCGCGTGTGGAGCGGGACGATCCTCGTGGCCACGTCGGTCGAACCGGGGCCGACCGGCCTCTCCGGTCTGCACGACCTCGCGGCACCGATCGCCGCCGGCTACCGGGAGGCCGTGACGCAACAGCTCGACGGTTTCGCCGGTGCTGCGAACCTCGGCGTCGTGGTGGATTCGGCCGCGCCGACCCCTGTCGAGACCCTCGTGTCGATCGCACGGACGGCCCGAGCCGACGCGGAGCGGCGAGGCGAATCGGTGCGGGTCGTCGAGTCCGCGTCGGAGACGCAGGACCGCTGACGGCGCGTACCGCTCAGCGACCCTGGCGCTTCTTGTACGGGAGCGGCTCGCCCTTGACCTTGGGCGCGCGACCCTTGCCCTTGTTCGCCTTGGCCTTACCACCCGGCGCGGGAGCCGACTTCGCTGCCGCTGCCGCAGAGGCGTCGAGTTGGCGACGCGCCTCGATGAGGAACGCGTAGCCGGCGTCCGTCAGCTGCGTGGACTCCACGTCACGGGCGAACAGTTCCGCTCCGACGCTCTCCTCGAGCTTCCGGACGTCGGCGACGACGGTGCTCCTCGGCACACCGAGCGCCTTGGCCGCCTTCGCGAAGTGGAGGGTCTCCGCGGAGGCGACGAAGGAGCGCAGCTGCTTGTGGTCCATGCCCTCAGCCTACGGTCACGGCGTCAGGCTGCCGACCAGTGTCGCGTCAGCCACCCAGCTGGTCGCGTCGACGACGTCGCACGATCACCGAGGCGACACCCGCGAGCAGGCCGAGGCCGAGCAGGGAGCCGGCCACGATCGCGAGCGTGGATCCCTGGAACCCGGTGTCGGGGAGCCTCGTGATGTCTCCGGCCGGAACCGCCGGCTGACCGGGGACCTGCGGAGTGCCCGGCGGGACGGCCTCCGTGATGACGATCGTCGATTCGATGGAGTCGTCGGGTGCGGTGCCGTTGCTCGCGGTGATGGTCACCGTGTAGGTCCCGGGCGTCGTCGGCGTACCGGTCACGCCACCGGTCACGCTGTCGAGGACGAGTCCCGGGGGCAGGCCACCCGAGGTGACGGTGTACGTCGCGTCGGGGCTGCCGGTCGAGGTGACCGTGCTGTCGTACGTCGTGCCGACGGTGCCGCCGGGGAGCGGAGCGGAGGTGATCTCCGGGCTCGTCGTGACCCCGGAGCCGCTGCCGTCGTCGCAGCCGGTCGGCCGGTTGATGACGGTGTTGATGAGCGTCACGGCGCCGGTGGACGCGAGGAGACGTCCTTCGACGACCGTGCCAGATCCCGTGGAGATGGACGTGTCGGCGAGGACCGTGCCGACGAAGGGAGCGCCGCCGTTCAGCGTGGCCGAGCTGCCGACGCGCCAGAACACGTTGCAGGCGCTCGCGCCGCCGGCGAGGATGATCGACGCACCGGTGGAGGTGTCCAGCCTGCTCGCCGCCTGGAAGACCCAGACCGACTCCGCCGTACCGGTGAGCGTCAGGTTCCCGGACAGGGAGATCACGCCGCCGGAGTAGACGCCTGGGGTGAGGTTCAGGCCGGTGAGGTCGCCGAGGCCCTGCGTGGTCGGGGTGAGACTGGAAGCGACACCCATCGCGGTGAGGAGATCGTTCTTGGCGAGGGCGGCCGGCTCGTTCGTCACGTTCTGAACGCCGTTGACGATGCCCGGCGGGAAGCCCGTCACGGAGCTCTCCGGGCTGAGCCCGAGGTCGCCGTTGATCGTGGTGGCGCCGGTGTTGGTGACGGCCGATGCGGCGAGGACGCCGTAGTCGGCTGCCGTGCCCAGGTTGATCGGGCCGTCGATCGTGGTCGCGGCGTTCGCCGGTCCGGCACCGATGGCCAGGAGCCCGACGGTGACGACTGCCGCTGCGGCGAAGAGCCGTGGGCGAGTGCGACCAAGTTGACGGCTTCGGTCGTGTGGAGAGAGTTCGAGGCGCATGAGGGCCCGTTCCGTGTGGGAGGGGCGCGAAGCCAACGAGAATGGCGACATCAACCGCAACTCTTCTCTGTGTACCACCTTCGGGGGTCGCTAGATCAGCTAGCGCTCCTGACGTAGCCAATCGTTATCTTGATGCGATACGCTACTCCGCCGACTCGTGGCGCGAAATGAACGTTCGGCGAGGCCTCCTCTGAATGAGACGATTGCTGCATGACTGCAACGCTCGTGGCCCAAGGCCTGGCCGGAGGACACGGCCATCGCACCCTGTTCGACGGCCTCGATCTGACGGTGGCGCCGGGCGACGTCATCGGCGTCGTCGGGATGAACGGAGCGGGGAAGTCGACGCTGCTGCAGCTCCTCGGCGGCTCGCTCGAACCGCAGGCCGGCACGATCACGCTGTCGCCCTCAGACGCCTTCGTGGGCGCGCTCCCGCAGGAACACGAGCGCGTCGTCGGCGAGAGCGTCGCCGCCTACATCGCCCGGCGCACCGGCTGTGCTGCGGCGACCGAGGCGATGGACGCGGCCGCCGCCGCGCTCGCCGAACCCCCGCAGGCAGGCACGGACCCCGCGGACGTCTATTCGGCCGCCCTCGACCGCTGGTTGGCGAGCGGGGCGGCCGACCTCGAGGAGCGGATCCCCGCGGTCCTCGCCGACCTCGGGCTGGACCTCGACGCGGATGTCACGACCACCATGATGACCTCACTGTCGGGCGGACAGGCCGCTCGCGTCGGACTGGCGGCGCTGCTGCTGTCGCGATTCGACATCGTCCTCCTCGACGAACCGACCAACGACCTCGACCTCGACGGTCTGGAGCGGCTCGAACGCTTCGTGCAGGGATTGCGCGGGGGTGTGGTGCTCGTCAGCCACGACCGCGAGTTCCTCGCCCGCTGCGTCACGCGCGTCCTCGAACTCGACCTCGCGCAGCAGAGCAACCGCGTCTTCGGGGGCGGATACGAGGCCTACCTCGAGGAGCGCGAGGTCGCCAGGCGGCACGCCCGCGACGCCTATGACGAGTTCGCCGACAAGAAGGCGGATCTCGTCGGTCGCGCCCGGGTGCAGCGGGAGTGGTCCAGCCAGGGCGTGCGGAACGCGATGAAGAAGGCGCCCGACAACGACAAGATCCGGCGGAAGGCCTCGGCGGAGTCCTCGGAGAAGCAGGCCCAGAAGGTCCGGCAGATGGAGAGCCGCATCGCCCGGCTGGACGAGGTGGAGGAGCCGCGCAAGGAGTGGCAGCTGCAGTTCACGATCGGCAGCGCACCGCGCTCGAGCACGGTCGTCGCGACGCTCTCCGAGGCCGTCGTCCGGCAGGGCGACTTCCAGCTCGGCCCCGTGTCCCTCCAGGTGAACGTGGGCGATCGCATCGGCATCACGGGGCCCAACGGTGCCGGCAAGTCCACCCTGCTCGCGACGCTCCTCGGTCGTCGCGAACCCGATGCGGGCAGCGCGAGCCTCGGCTCCAGTGTGCGGATCGGCGAGATCGACCAGGCCCGCTCACTGCTCGTCGGCTCGGAGCCGCTTGCCGACCGCTTCGAGGCGATCGTGCCCGACCTCAGTCCGGGAGAGGTCAGGACGCTGCTGGCGAAGTTCGGGCTGAAGGCCGACCACGTGAACCGACCCGTCGACGAGTTGTCGCCAGGGGAGCGCACCCGCGCCGGGCTCGCCGTGCTCCAGGCGACCGGGATCAACCTGCTGGTCTTGGACGAGCCGACGAACCATCTCGACCTCGCCGCCATCGAACAGCTCGAGGAGGCGCTCGAGAGCTACGACGGAACACTCCTCCTCGTCACCCATGACCGCCGCATGCTCGACACCGTCCGGATCGAACGGCGGTGGGTCGTCGAGGAAGGCGAGGTCACCGAGCGCTAGCGGCGATCGTCATCCGGGCCGTCGGTGGAGACCCTCGCCGGACATGAGCGAGGACCCCGCGGCGTTCGCCAGGCGGGGTCCTCGTCGTTCAGAGGGCGCGTCAGTCGCGCAGCTGCTCCTTGTAGTCGTTCTTCGCCTCGGTGGTGTCGCGCTCGGCCTCGGCCTTCTTCACGTCGGCCTCCGCCTGCTTCACCTTGGCGTCGGCCTTGGCCTCGTCCAGCTTGTCGCTGATGCGCTCCTTGGTGTCGTCGACGGCCTCGCCGATCTTCTTGCCCGTCGCCTCAGCAGCGTCCTTGGCGTTGTCCAGGAATCCCATCGTCAACTCCGTCTCTGATCCCGACTGTCGGTCACGGTTCCAGCCTCACGGACCGATGCCTGCGCGGCAACCACTTGTGTTCCGCTGCGTCGGCGGCTAGAGCGTGCGACGGCCCGTCAGGGGGCTGGGGCGCCACCGTCGGTCGGGGTCGCGTGCGGCAGCCAGTCCTTGAGGATGACCTCCTCCGGGTCGACCAGACGCTCCGTGTGGAGGTCGTACTCCGGGTCTCGCTCGGCGAGGAACCGGGTGACGGCGTCAGCGTCCTCATTGTCGTGTCGACGTCGTGCGCGGTCTGCCGCGTCCTGCTCGGTGCTCATGGATCCCACCGTAGCCCAGCCTCCGACGGTGGGCACCGTCAGACACCCGGCATCGGACACCC
The DNA here is from genome assembly GCF_001650455.1 of Plantibacter sp. H53. Taxonomy (NCBI): domain Bacteria; kingdom Bacillati; phylum Actinomycetota; class Actinomycetes; order Micrococcales; family Microbacteriaceae; genus Plantibacter; species Plantibacter sp. H53. The sequence continues at coordinate 30,256 of NZ_LWCT01000046.1, read as the reverse complement.
AGCACCGAGCGCGCGGCCGGATCCGTCCGGTCGGTCGTCGTGGGGTTCAGCGGAGACCCACGACGGCCTCCAGCGAGGCGACGACGGCGCTCGCCGTCCGGTGCAGATCGGCCGCGGTGACGGCGGCGGTCCAACTGAAGCGCACAGCGGTCTGCGCGACCTCCGGAGCGATGCCGATCGCGAGGAGGACCGGCGACGGCTCGTCGCTGCCGGCGGCGCACGCGGAGCCGCTCGATGAGACGACGCCGCGCCGTTCGAGTTCGAGGAGGACCGCCTCGCCCGAGGTCCCGGGGAACACGAACGACGCGATACCCGGCAGCCGTCGTTCGGGGTGGCCCGTCAACCGAGCGCGCGGGACCTCGTTCAGGACCCTCGCGATGAACTCGTCACGCAACCCACTGACACGGTCGACCGCTTCAACCCGATCACGCTCGGCGAGCTCCAGCGCCGTCGCGAGCCCGACGGCGGCGGCCACCTGTTCGGTCCCGCTCCGGCGCCCGCGTTCCTGCCCGCCGCCGTGGAGGAGTGGTTCCAGCGGCAGGGAGCCGCGCACGGCGAGCAGTCCGACGCCCTTCGGAGCGCCGAGCTTGTGGCCGGCGAGGCTCAGCGCGTCCACGCCGAGGCGGTCGAGTCCGAGGGGAAGCCACCCTGCCGCCTGCACGGCGTCGGTGTGGAACGGGACGCCTGCGGCGCGCGTGACGGCTCCGAGTGCCGACAGGTCCTGGACCGTGCCGATCTCGTTGTTGGCCGCCATCACCGAGACGAGCACCGTGTCCGGCCGGAGTGCCGCGGCGAGTTCTGCCGGGTCGACCAGGCCGGTCCCGTCCACCGGGAGCACGGTGGCCTCGACCCCGTGGAACCGCGTGAGGTATGCGACCGATTCCGCGACCGCCTCGTGCTCGATCGGCGAGGTGACGACATGGCGTCCGCGATCGAGGGCCGCCAGAGTGATGCCCTTGACCGCGAGGTTGTCCGCTTCGGTGCCACCCGAGGTGAACACCACGTCGCCAGGTCGGATGCCCAGCACGGTCGCGACGCGTCGCCGGGCGTCCCGCAACGCTCCGGCCGCCGCCTCGCCGACGGTGTGATGGCTCGACGGGTTGCCGAAGGTGCTCGTCAGGTACGGCCACATCGCCTCGAGCACCTCGGGGCGCACCGGCGTCGTCGCCGCGTTGTCGAGGTAGAGCATCTCAGTCGACCGAGACGTCGAGTCCGAGGTCGAGGGAGCGGACACTGTGCGTGAGGGCACCGGAGGAGATGACGTCCACACCGGTCTCCGCGATGGCCCGCACCGTCGACAGCGTCACGTTCCCGCTCGCCTCCACGATGGCGCGGCCGGCGATCAGCGCGACGCCCTCGCGGAGCTCGTCGACGGTGAAGTTGTCGAGCATGATCGTGTCGACGCCCGCCGCGAGTACCGCCTCGATCTGACCCAGGCGGTCGACCTCGACCTCGATGGTCGTCGTGTGCGGGAGCTCCTCGCGGGCCCGCAGCAGCGCCTCGGTGACCGTCAGCCCGCGCTCGAGGAGGACCGCCAGGTGGTTGTCCTTGACCATGACGGCGTCGGAGAGCGAATGGCGGTGGTTGTGTCCGCCGCCCGATCGCACCGCGTGGCGCTCGAAGACGCGCAGGCCCGGGGTCGTCTTCCGGGTGTCGACGATGCGGGCGCGGGTGTCCGACACGGCGTCGACGTAGGCCGCGGTGATGGTCGCGATGCCGCTCATCCGCTGCACGAAGTTCAGAGCGACGCGCTCGGCGGTCAGGACGGCACGCGCCGGACCCGACACCATGGCGATGGTGTCGCCCGCGGCGAACCGTTCGCCGTCGGCGACGAGGAACGCGACCGTGATGCGTGGGTCGGTCAGTCGGAACGCCGCCTCGAAGACGGCAGAGCCGCTGAAGACGCCCGCCTCTCGGGCGGCCAGGGAGGCCGAGGCCGTGGCGTCCTCCGGGATGAGGGTCGCCGCCGTGAGGTCACCCCACGGGGCGTCCTCGACGAGGGCCGCGGTGACGGTGGTGTCGATGAGGTGTGGGGTCAGCATGGTGCGAGCACGGTTCCGTTCACGGATGGGTGGGTGGTGGGCTGGGACGCGGCGGCCGAGGTGGCGAGGACGATCGCGATGGGCGACGCCTGATCGGGATCGACACCGGGATGGTCGTCCCTGGCGTGGGCACCGCGCGACTCGGTGCGGGCGAGGGCAGCGGCGACCACGGCCCGGGCGAGCAGCAGGAGGTTGCGGTCCTCGGCGGCCGCGACCGACCGCGGTGCGGTGACGACGTCGTCGAGTTCGGTCGACCACCGGTCCAGGGTCCGGCGCGCGAGCTCGAGACCACGCGCGTCACGGACCAGCCCGGCATCCCGCCACATCACGGCGTGGAGCGCCGATCGGCTGAAGGGCTCGACGGCATCCGCCGGGAGCCCGGGGTCGCCTTCGGCCGCGCGGGGATCCAGGACGACCCGCTGACCGCCGAGCCTCGGGCGACCGGCGATCGGACCCGGTGCCGCATCGATCGCCGCGACGGCGCGGGCCGCGAAGACGGCACCCTCGAGGAGCGAGTTGGAGGCCAGGCGGTTGGCCCCGTGGACGCCCGTGCGTGCGACCTCGCCCACGGCGAGGAGCCCGGGCAGGGTGGTCCGGCCGTCGAGGTCCGTGGCGATGCCGCCCATCCAATAATGTGCGGCCGGGGCGACGGCGACCGGTGTGCGCGACCAGTCCACACCGGAGGCTCTGAGGTGCTCGTCGATCCCCGGGAACCGCGCGGCGAGGCGGTCCGCACCGAGCGCGGTCGCGTCGAGTGTCACCGGGGCACCGCCCTGCGCGGCCATGGCTCGGGCGATCCCGCGGGCGACCACGTCGCGTGGTGCGAGCTCGGCGTCGGGGTGGAGCGCCCGCATGAAGCGTGCTCCGCTCGCGTCACGGAGGACGGCCCCATCGCCCCGGACGGCCTCGGAGACGAGGAAGCTTCCGGGTGCGGCGAGGGCGGTCGGGTGGAACTGGACGAATTCCACGTCGGCCAGCGCCGCTCCGGCACGGAGTGCTGCAGCGGCGCCGTCACCCGTCGCCACCGCCGGGTTCGTCGTGAACGGGTAGAGCTGTCCGACACCGCCGGTGGCGAGGATCACCTGGTCGGCGTCGACGGCGAACGCACCGCGCTCGGAGGACCGGAGGTGTGCACCGGTGACCGTCCCTGCCGTGACCACCAGGTCGACGAGGACGGTGTGCTCCAGCACGGTGACCCGCCGGGTTGCGAGCGTCTCGACGAGCGCCGTCTCGATCGCCGCGCCGGTCGCATCGCCGCCGGCGTGCAGCACCCGGGGGTAGGAGTGGGCCGCTTCGAGGCCCTTCGCGAAGGCGTCGCCGTCGCGGTCGAACGCCACACCGAAGGCGATGAGCTCGCGGATCCGTTCGGGCCCCTCGGTGCAGAGCACCCGGACGGCCTCCTCGTCGCACAGCCCCGCTCCGGCCAGCAGCGTGTCCCGGACGTGGTCCTCGACGCGGTCGTCGTCGAACATGACCCCGGCGATCCCGCCCTGCGCGTAGCGCGTGTTGCTCTGGCCGAGGACGTCCTTGGTGACGACCACCACGTCGTGCCGTTCGCTCGCGCGGATCGCGGCCACGAGACCGGCGATCCCGCTCCCGACCACGAGCACCGTCGCCATGTCAGCCGGCCTGGGTTCCGGCGGCGACGGGCGGCTTCGCGGCGAGCATGCGCTCGAGCGACAGCCGCGCCGGGACGGCCACGTCGTCGGACACGGTGATGCGGTTGAGCACCTCGCCCGCGACGAGTCCCTCGAGCACCCAGGCCAGGTAGCCGGGGTGGATGCGGTACATCGTCGAGCAGGGGCAGATCACGTCGTCGAGGCAGAAGATCGTGTGCTGCGGGTACTGCGCGGCGAGGCGCTGCACCATGTTGATCTCGGTGCCGATCGCGAACGTGGTGCCGTCGGGTGCCGCCGCGATGGCCTTCTGGATGTAGTCCGTCGACCCCGCTTCGTCTGCCGCGTCGACGACCGCCATCGGGCACTCGGGATGCACGATGACCCGGACGCCGGGGTGCTGCGCCCGGGCGCGGTCGATCTGATCGACGGTGAACCGCTTGTGCACCGAGCAGAAGCCGTGCCACAGGATGACCTCGGCCTGCTCGAGGTCGGTCGCCTCGTTCCCGCCGAGCGGGCGGTTCGGGTTCCACATCGGCATGTGCTCGAGTGGCACCCCCAGCTTCTTGGCGGTGTTCCGACCCAGGTGCTGATCCGGGAAGAACAGCACCCGCTGTCCCCGCTCGAAGGCCCACCGCAAGACCGTCTCCGCGTTGCTGGACGTGCAGACGATCCCGCCGTGCCGACCGCAGAAGCCCTTGAGCGCCGCCGAGGAGTTCATGTAGGTGACGGGGATGACCGGTACCCGGCCGTCGGCGTCCGGCTCGGTCCCGTAGAGCGCCTCGAGGGCCTCCCACGCCTCCTCGACCTGGTCGATGTCCGCCATGTCGGCCATCGAGCATCCGGCGGCGAGGTTCGGGAGGATCACGGCCTGCTCGGGACCGGACAGCAGGTCGGCGGTCTCGGCCATGAAGTGCACGCCGCAGAACACGATCGCCTCGGCCTCGGTGCGGGCCTTGGCCGCGTTCGCGAGCTGGAAGGAGTCGCCGATGTAGTCGGCGTGCTGGACCACCTCGTCGCGCTGGTAGAAGTGTCCGAGGATCACGACGCGGTCTCCGAGCGTCTGCTTCGCGGCCACGATGCGGCGGTGGAGCTCATCGTTCGAGGCGTCGCGGTAGGCGGCCGGGAGCTGGCCTTGCCGAGGCGAACCGGTCGGGATGACGTCGCCCATCGACGCTCCAGGGCCGTAGCTCGGTGGTTGCAGGTCGAACACCCAAGGCCCGGCCGCGAGTTCGGGCGCGCAGGTCGCGCCGTCGGACGCACCCTCGGTGATCTGCTGGATGGTGTCGTCGACGGATGCGGTGATGGTCATGCTGGCTCCTCGGACTGCTGACGGGTGGTGGTCGGGGTGGACGTCGTGGGTCTGCGGCTCGTCGACCGGCCGGGCGACGGGGTCTCCGGTCGGTTGACGGGCTGGGTCCACCGGTAGAGCCGCGCCGGGCGGTGGCGCCCACCGGTACGGAGTTCGTCGGTCTGCAGGACGAGACCGGAGGACTCGACCTGGCGTCGGAAGTTCGCGGGGTCGAGTTGCTTCTGCAACACCGCCTCGTGCACCTCCCGGAGTTCGGAGAGGGTGAAGGTCTCCCCGAGGAAGGTGTGCGCGATGTGGCTGTACTCCAGCTTGTTGCGGAGCCGCCACAGGGCGTATTCGACGATGTCGCGGTGGTCGAACGCCAACGGGGGGAGTGCGTCGGCCGGGAACCAGCGGACGTTCTGGCCGAGCCGCGTGCGCTTCGCCTCGTCGGACCCGACGAGCGCCCAGTAGACGATCGAGACGACCCGCTCGGCGGGGGAGCGGTCGAGGTCGCCGAACGCGTAGAGCTGCTCGAGGTACCGCGGTCGGAGGGAGGTGGTCGTCTCCAGGGTCGACGAGGCCGCGTCGGCGAGGGATTCCGCGGCACCGAGCGGGCCACCCGGCAGTGCCCAGAGGCCGTCGTAGGGCTCACGGATGCGCCGGACGAGCGGGAGCCAGATGCCGGGTGCCGGATCGGTCGCGCCGAACCCGTCGTCGGCCCTGAGCGTGAAGATGACGGTCGAGACCGCGAGGCCGACCTGCGGGTCCGTCTGCTCCACGGGAGTCGTCGGTCGCTGCATGGGGGATCTCCGGATTCCGGAGCACGGGCGGCACTTCAGGTAGAAATGACCTGTACTCGATACAGGCTTAGTGTACACCTGACTCGAACAAGGTCCTGCGCCGAGGCGACCACTCGCGATATGCTGGCGGCTCAATCGAACATCGGGCCGCGAACACGATGCGGGAGAGCCGGTACGCCGGCACCGAAGGAGCAAGCCTCCCCGCCAATCTCTCAGGTCCTGTACCGCATCGGACTGGCCACTCTGGAAAGCAGCGCACGTTCGTGGTGCGCTCGCCGACGGTGAAAGCAGTGTCCGCAGCAGCGGCACTCGTGAAGCTCTCAGGCCAATGACAGAGGGGGAGTTCCCAACGGGCACCGTCAGGTGTCCGCAGCGCACCACGCGACCCCGGAGAACTCGTGACCGACCTCGAACGAACCAGCCCGCTCCATGCCGTCCACGAAGCCGCCGGCGCGAGTTTCACGGACTTCGCCGGATGGCAGATGCCCGTGCGGTACTCGAGCGATCTCGCCGAGCATCACGCCGTCCGCACCGCCGCCGGCATCTTCGACATCTCCCACATGGCCGAGATCCAGGTCGTGGGCGACGACGCAGCCGACTTCCTCGACCAGGCGCTCGCGGGCAAGCTGTCCGCCATCGACCTGCTCCAGGCCAAGTACACCCTGCTGCTGAACGAGGCCGGCGGCATCGTCGACGACCTCGTCGTCTACCGCAACGGCGAGCACGAGTACCTCGTCGTCGCGAACGCGGGCAACCACGACGCCGTCGTCGCGGCGCTCACCGAGCGGGCCGCGGGGTTCGAGCACGTGGTCGTCATGGACCGCAGCGATGAGATCGCGCTGATCGCCGTGCAGGGGCCCGCCTCCCGCGCCGTCCTCCAGGCGACCGAGGGGCTCCACCTCCTGGACGAGCTGCCCTCCCTCGACGAGGTGAAGTACTACCGCGCGACCGGTGCCTCCTTCGAGAACGGGACCGTCTTCATCGGGCGCACCGGCTACACCGGCGAGGACGGGTTCGAGCTGTACGTCGACGCCGCCGACGCCGTCGAGCTGTGGAACGCCATCGTCGCCGCCGGGACACCGCTCGGACTGGTCCCCGCAGGCCTCGCCAGTCGCGACACGCTCCGCCTCGAAGCCGGCATGCCGCTCTACGGCCACGAGCTCGGTCCGGACATGCTGCCGGTCCAGGCCGGACTCGGTCGGGTCGTCGCGCTCGGGAAGCACGGCACGTTCGTCGGACGCGACGCCGTCGAGGCGGGCCCGGCGGACGGCGCACCGGTTCTCGTCGCCCTCGTCTCCGAGGGGCGTCGCGCCGGTCGTGCCGGTTACCGCGTCCTCGCCGGCGACACGACGGTCGGCGAGGTGACGAGCGGGGCACTGTCGCCCACCCTCGGGCACCCGATCGCCATGGCCTACGTACACCCCGACCACGCCGAGCCGGGCACCGTGCTCGACATCGACGTCCGCGGCACGCGGATCCCCGCGACCGTCACCACGCTCCCCTTCTATTCGAGAGAGAAGTAACCCATGGCCGACAAGACCACCCTCAAGTACACCGCCGAGCACGAGTGGATCCGCGTCGAGGGCGATCTCGCCGTCATCGGGATCACCGACTACGCCGCCGAGAAGCTCGGTGACGTCGTCTTCGTGGACCTCCCCGCCGTCGGCGCGGCGCTCTCGGCCAGCACCGTGGTCGGCGAGATCGAGTCCACGAAGTCCGTCGGCGAGCTCTTCGCCCCGCTCGACGGCGAGGTCGTCGAGGCCAACGACGCCGTCGTCGACGACCCGTCGCTCGTCAACAGCGACCCGTTCGGTGCCGGCTGGCTCGTCTCCGTCCGGTACGACGCGCTGCCCGACACGCTCCTCAGCTGGGACGACTACGCCGCGCTGGTGGGCGAGTGATGGCGGACCGCTTCGCAGAACGGCACATCGGAACCGACACCGCAGCCCAGGCGACGATGCTCGCCGCCGTCGGGTACGACAGCGTCGACGCCCTGCTCGCCGCGGCCGTCCCGTCCGCGATCACTGCCGCCGAACTCGCCTCGTCGAGCATCCCCGACGCCGCGACCGAGCGGGCGGCGCTCGCCGAACTCCGAGAGCTCGCCGGCCGCAACACGGTGAACCGGAGCCTCATCGGTCTCGGCTACTTCGACACGATCACGCCGGCGGTCATCAAGCGGAACGTGCTCGAGAACCCCTCCTGGTACACGGCCTACACGCCGTACCAGCCCGAGATCTCGCAGGGCCGCCTCGAGGCGCTCATCAACTTCCAGACGATGGTCGCCGACCTCACCGGTCTCGACACGGCCAACGCCTCGATGCTCGACGAGAGCACCGCGGTCGTCGAAGGCATGCTCCTCGCGCGCCGGGCCTCGAAGCTCGCCGACGCGACGTTCATCGTCGACGCCGACGCGTACCCGCAGACGAAGGCGCTCCTCCGGAGTCGCGCCGAAGCGGTCGGCATCGACCTCGTCGAACTGCCGTTGTCGACCACCTCGCCCGAGGACCTCCCGGCGGCGTTCGGCGTCTTCGTGCAGTACCCCGGCACCTCCGGGCTCGTATGGGACCCGTCGGCGGTCCTCGCGGCGGTCAAGGCGGCCGGCGGCGTGTCGGTCGTCGCGGCCGACCTCCTCGCCCTCACGCTCATCTCCTCGCCCGGTTCCCTCGGCGCGGACATCGCGGTCGGGACGAGCCAGCGCTTCGGTGTGCCGATGGGGTTCGGCGGGCCGCACGCGGGGTACCTCGCGGTCCGCAAGGGCCTCGAACGCCAGATGCCAGGCCGCCTCGTCGGCGTCAGCCAGGACGCGGCGGGTCACCCCGCCTACCGGCTCACGCTCCAGACTCGTGAGCAGCACATCCGCCGCGAGAAGGCCACGAGCAACATCTGCACGGCCCAGGTCCTCTTGGCCGTCATGGCCGCGATGTACGCCGTGTACCACGGGCCCGGCGGGCTCAAGCGGATCGCACAGTCGGTGCACGCGACCACCGCGAGTGCAGCCCGTCTGCTGGAGTCGGCGGGTGTCGAGGTGCTCACGGAGCACTACTTCGACACCCTGCAGGTGCGGGTCGCCGACAGCGCGGCGGTGGTGGCGGGCGCGCACGACCGCGGCCTCCTGCTGTGGGCCGTCGACGAGACGACCGTCTCGATGAGCTTCGACGAGGTGAGCGCGGTCGAGAGCGTCGTCCCGACGCTCGTCGAGGTGCTCACGACCGCTGGGACCGCCACCGTCGGAGAGCCGTCGGCATACGTCTTCGACGAAGGGTCGTCCGCCTCGGCGTTCGGGCCGAGCGCCGTGTCGGAGTACCCGGCCGCGCTCGCCCGCGAGACCGAGTACCTGACGCACCCGGTGTTCAACACGCACCACTCGGAGACCGCCATGATGCGGTACCTCAAGCAGCTGGCCGACCGCGACTACGCGCTCGACCGCGGGATGATCCCGCTCGGTTCGTGCACGATGAAGCTCAACGCCGCCACCGAGATGGAGGCCGTCACCTGGCCCGAGTTCGCCGGGCTGCACCCGTTCGCCCCGCGCGAGGATGTCGCAGGCTCGCTCGAACTCGTCGACCAGCTCGAGACCTGGCTGGCCGAGGTCACCGGTTACGACTCCGTGTCGCTCCAGCCGAACGCCGGCAGCCAGGGTGAGCTCGCCGGTCTCCTCGCCATCCGCGGCTACCACCGCGCGAACGGCGACGAGCAGCGGACGGTCTGCCTCATCCCGTCGAGCGCGCACGGCACGAACGCGGCCTCGGCCGTCCTCGCCGGCATGCGGGTCGTCGTCGTGGCGTGCGACGAGCAGGGCAACGTCGACCTCGACGACCTCCGGGCGAAGATCGAGGCCAACGCCGAGTCCCTCGCGGCGCTCATGATCACCTACCCGTCCACCCACGGCGTGTACGAGCACGAGGTGAAGACGATCACCCAGGCCGTGCACGACGCCGGCGGCCAGGTCTACGTCGACGGTGCGAACCTCAACGCGTTGCTCGGGTACGCGCGGTTCGGGGAGTTCGGCGGCGACGTGTCGCACTTGAACCTGCACAAGACCTTCTGCATCCCGCACGGCGGTGGCGGCCCCGGTGTCGGGCCGGTCGCGGCGAAGGCGCACCTCGCGCCGTTCCTGCCCGGTCACCCGCTGGCGCAGCGCGCCGAGCACCCACTGCTCGGGGGCGGGACGGTCGTGCACGACGGCGGTCCGATCTCGGCGGCGCCCTACGGCAGCCCCAGCATCCTCCCGATCTCGTGGGCCTACGTCCGCATGATGGGTTCGGAGGGGCTCCGCGAGGCGACCGGGGCCGCGGTGCTCGCGGCGAACTACATCGCTGCGCGACTGCGCGACCACTATCCCGTCCTGTACACGGGCGACAGCGACCTCGTGGCGCACGAGTGCATCCTCGACCTCCGTCCGCTCAAGGAGGCGACCGGGATCTCCGTCGACGACGTGGCGAAGCGCCTCGTCGACTACGGCTTCCACGCGCCGACGATGTCGTTCCCCGTCGCGGGGACGCTCATGGTCGAGCCGACCGAGAGCGAGGACCTCACGGAGGTCGACCGCTTCGTCGACGCGATGATCGCGATCAAGGCGGAAGCGGACGCCGTCGCGGCGGGCGAATGGCCTGCCGACGACAACCCGCTCGTCGGGGCGCCGCACACGGCCCAGTCGGTCATCGAGGGGGAGTGGACGCACGCGTATTCGCGCGAGCTCGCCGTCTACCCCGTGCACACGCTCGTGCGCACGAAGTACTGGCCGCCGGTGCGTCGCATCGATCAGGCGTACGGCGACCGCAACCTCGTGTGCGCCTGCCCGCCGCCCGAGGCCTTCGCCTAGCCGGTCCATGAGCACTCCCTCGCCCATTCGTGGGCGAGCGAGTGCTCATTCGCCCACAGATCGGCGAAGGGGTCGTCAGGGCGACGGCGTCGCCGCGAAGATCTCCGGCCACCAGGCCACGGCGAGCGGGAAGCCCGCGAACGAGATGATGTCGATGACCGTGTGTGCCACGACCAACGGCATCACCCGACCCCAGCGCTTGTAGCACCAGCCGAACGCGATCCCCATGGCGACGTTGCCGAAGAACGGCCCGATGCCCTGGTACAGGTGGTAGCTCCCGCGGAGGACGGCGGTCGACAGGATGATCGTCCACCACCCCCACCCGATCTCGCGGAGCCTGGTGTACAGGTAACCGATGATGATGACCTCCTCCTGGAGGCCGGCGCGGAGTGCGGAGAAGACGAGCATCGGGATCGTCCACCAGTACATGGTGTCGGGGAACGTCGAGACCGCGACCGTGACGCCGAGGGCGCGTCCCAACGCGTACACACCGATGCCGGGGACACCGATCGCGGCGACGAGGAGCAGACCGCCGCCGAGGTCGCGTCCGGGGGAGCGGAGGTCGAGTCCCATCCGCGCGAAGCCGGTGCGTCCGGGCTGCCAGAGCAGGTAGATGACGAGGGCGACCGGCGCGAGCTGGAAGAAGAGCCCGAGGAACTGGTAGCTGAAGTCGAGCCACTCCCGGGTGGCCTGCGTGGTGTTGATCGCCGCAGATTGATCGGAGAGCGGCGGCCCCGCGGTGAGCTTCGCGATGAGCGAGATGATCGAGTACACCGCCGACGCACCGAGGCTCAGCGCGAGCACGATGCCGATCTCCCACCACCGACGGCTGTCTCCGGCGCCCTCGGGGAGGTGAAGTCCCCGCTCGGTGGTGTTCTGCTCGCTCACCGGTCCATTCTGCTGGCTGGTGGCTCCGAGCGCACCGCATAGCATCTGCGCGTCCACTCGGCTGATGACGGGAGCAAAACGGCTTACGATTCGTATCCAGAAGGTGGATGCGACCGCACGAGTTTTGCGATCACGACCGTTCTCGTGCGTGGCAGGCGGGATCCGTGCACGAAAAAGCATCCGTGAGCAACAATCCGTCGATTGGGTTACCGCTGTGTAACGTTTGGCGTCCCAGTTTGCTCGCCGTCCTGCTTCTGCTTATCGTCAGAGTATTCAAAGAGCGATCCAGCGCACACGATGCGCTGGTTTCGCTTGCCCTTTCCCCAAGGAGGAACTGTGAAGTTCAGTCGGTTCGGCTCTGCCGCCGCCATCATCGCAGCCGGGGCTCTCGTCCTCACCGGATGTTCCGGTGGCGGTTCCAGCAGCGAGAGCACCAGCAGCGCATCATCCATCATCACGACCAACGGCTCCGAGCCGGAGTCGGGCCTCATCCCCAGCGACACCAACGAGGTCGGTGGCGGAAAGATCATCGACGAGGTCTTCGCAGGCCTCCGCTACTACGCGGCCGACGGCAAGCCGGTCGACGACCTGGCCGAGTCGATCGACACCGACGACTCGACCACGTTCACGATCAAGATCAAGGCTGATCAGAAGTTCACCAACGGCGACCCCGTCACCTCGGACTCGTTCGTCATGGCTTGGCAGGACGCCGTCGTCAACCTCCGCAAGAACGCCTCGTTCTTCGCGGACGTCGAGGGCTACAACGAGGACGGCCAGCCCCTCACCGGCCTGAGCGTCGTCGACGACACCACCTTCACGGTGAAGCTGTCCGCACCTGCATCCGACTTCCCGCTGCGCCTCGGCTACTCCGCGTTCTACCCGCTGCCCGCTGCAGCGTTCGACGAGGCCGGCAAGGTCACGGACGAGTTCGGCCAGAACCCGATCGGCAACGGCCCGTACAAGGTCGACGGCGACAAGGCGTGGAAGCACAACGAGTCGATCAAGCTCGTCAAGAACGACGAGTACAAGGGTGGCCGCGAAGCCAAGAACGGTGGCCTGACCATCACGTTCTACAAGGACTTCGACAGCGCCTACGCCGACCTGCTGAGCGGCAACCTCGACGTCCTGGACCAGATCCCGGACTCCGCGCTCTCCACCTACCAGGACGACCTGGGCGACCGTGCGGTCAACCAGCCGGCCGCCGTGTTCCAGTCCTTCACGATCCCGTCCCGACTCCCGCACTTCAGCGGTGAAGAGGGCCAGCTGCGTCGTCAGGCGATCTCGTACGCGATCAACCGTGAAGAGATCACCAAGGTCATCTTCAACGGCACCCGCACGCCGGCGACCGACTTCACCTCGCCGGTCATCGACGGCTACTCGAAGGACATCGAGGGTAACGACGTCCTGAAGTACAACGAGAAGAAGGCCAAGGAACTCTGGGCCGAGGCCGACGCCATCTCCCCGTGGGACGGCTCCTTCCAGATCGCGTACAACGCCGACGGGCCGCACCAGGCCTGGGTCGACGCCGTGACCAACGGCATCAAGAACGTCCTGGGCATCGAGTCCTCGGGCGTCCCGGTCGCCGTCTTCGGTGACTTCCGCGCCGGCATCACCAACCGTTCCATCGAGACGGCGTTCCGCTCCGGATGGCAGGCCGACTACCCGGGTCTGTACAACTTCCTCGCTCCGCTCTACGCGACCGGTGCATCCTCGAACGACGGTGACTACTCGAGCCCCGAGTTCGACAAGCTCCTCGCCGAGGGTTCGTCCGAGACCGACCTGGACGCTGCGAACAAGAAGTTCCAGGACGCTCAGGCGGTCCTCTTCAAGGACCTGCCGGCCATCCCGCTCTGGTACCAGAACGTGAGCGGCGGCTTCGGCGAAGGCGTGCAGAACGTCGAGTTCGGTTGGAACTCGGTGCCGCTGTACTACGAGATCACCAAGTAGTCTTGTAGCGGCATAGCTGGGTGGGTCCGGTTCTTCCGGGCCCACCCAGCTTCACGAGTTCAGGAGTCCCACACCATGGGCGGTTACATTCTTCGTCGTGTCCTGCAGGCTATCCCCGTACTGCTCGGCACGACCTTCCTCATCTATTTCATGGTCTTCGCGTTGCCCGGTGATCCCGTGCTCGCATTGTTCGGCGACAAGACGCCGAGCGCCGCGCAGATCGCTCAACTCAACGCCGAGTACAACCTCGACAAGCCGTTCATCGTGCAGTACTTCCTGTACCTCGGCGGCATCTTCACCGGCGACCTCGGAACGTCCTTCTCCGGGCAGCCGGTCAGCGAGATCCTCGCGCAGGCCTTCCCGGTCACGCTGCGGCTCGCCGTCATCGCCGTCTTCTTCGAGATGGTCGCCGGAATCACCATCGGTCTCATCTCCGGCATCCGCAAGGGCGGCATCTTCGACGCCTCGTTCCTCGTCGTCAGCCTGATCCTCATCTCGCTCCCGGTCTTCGTCATCGCGTTCGTCGCGCAGTACGTGTTCGGGATCCAGCTCGGGTGGTTCAGACCGACGGTCGGCCCGGGCGCGCCGATACAAGACCTCTTACTTCCCGCACTGGTCCTCGCCACCATCAGCTTCGCGCAGATCGTGCGGTTGACCCGGTCCTCGGTCATCGAGACGCAGTCGCTCGACTTCGTCCGTACGGCGTACTCGAAGGGCCTGAGCCGTCGCCGGGTCATCCCCGTGCACATCCTGCGCAACTCCCTGATCCCGGTCGTGACCTACCTCGCGGTGGACTTCGGTGTGCTGATCGTCGGCGCCACGGTGACCGAGGGCATCTTCAACGTCCCCGGTGTCGGCCGCACGCTCTACCAGGCCATCCTCCGAGGAGAAGGCCCGACCGTGGTGTCCTTCGTGACGGTGATGGTGTTGTTCTACCTCATCATCAACCTCGTCATCGACCTCTTCTACGCCGTGCTCGACCCAAGGATCCGCTATGTCAAGTAATGATCAGGAGCCGACGATCAAGCGATCCCCGAATCACTTCGTCGCACCGCTCGAAGAGACCCCCCTCGCGGTCATCGACGCCGTCAAGGTAGACGAGAAGGTCAGCAACCTCTGGACCGACGCGTGGGCGTTCATGCGCCGTCGTCCCATGTTCTGGATCTCGTCCGTCCTCATCCTGCTCGTCGTGGTCGTGGGCCTGTTCCCCTTCCTCTTCACGCAGACGCCCCCGAACAACCAGTGCTTCCTCGAGAACAGCAACGGCGGGCCTGAGGCCGGCCACATCCTCGGCTTCACGAAGCAGGGCTGCGACATCTTCGCGCGGGTCATCTACGGGACCTCCACGTCGCTGTCCGTCGGGCTCATCGTGACGTTGATCACGGCCACGCTCGGCATCGTGTTCGGCGCGTTCGCCGGCTTCTACGGTGGCTGGGTCGACTCGGTGCTGTCCCGCATCGGCGACATCTTCTTCTCCATCCCGTACATCCTCGCGGCCGTCGTCGTCATGTCGGTGCTCGCGAAGTACCGCAGCGTGTGGACGATCTCCCTGGCGATCGGTCTGTTCGCCTGGCCATCCGTCGCCCGAGTGCTTCGAGCGGAGGTGCTCAGGGTCAAGAACGCGGACTACGTCCAAGCGTCCATCGCGCTGGGTGTCTCCCGCTTCAAGATCCTCCTGCGCCACGTGCTGCCGAACGCGATCCCACCGGTGATCGTCGTCATCACGATCTCGCTGGCATCAGCGATCGTCGCCGAGGCGACGCTGTCCTTCCTCGGCGTGGGACTCGGGAGCGAGACCATGTCCTGGGGCAACGACATCAGCCAGGCGCAGCGTGACCTCCGCACGGCCCCGCAGGTGCTGATCTACCCGTCGATCGCGCTGTCGCTCACCGTGCTCAGCTTCATCATGATGGGCGAAGTCCTGCGAGACGCGCTCGACCCGAAGGCGAGGGCCCTGCGTTGAACGCGAGCCAGATGAACACCCAGCAGCCGCTGCTCGAGGTCAAGGACCTCGAAGTCACCTTCCGCACTCAGAGCGGGACGGTCCAGGCCATCCGCAAGACCGGGTTCACCATGATGCCCGGTGAGACCGTCGCGATCGTCGGTGAGTCCGGATCCGGGAAGTCGACGACCGCGCATGCGATCATCAACCTCCTGCCCGGTACCGGCAAGATCAGCGGGGGCGAGATCCTCTTCGAGGGGCGCGACCTCTCGAAGCTGTCCCGCAACGAGATCGAGGACGTCCGCGGACGCCTGATCGGTTTCGTGCCCCAGGACCCGATGTCCAACCTGAACCCGGTGTGGAACATCGGCTTCCAGGTCGAGGAGGCCATCCGTGCCAACGGCATCGCCCAGGGCAAGAAGGCCGTGCGCGCCAAGGCGATCGAGGTGCTCCAGCAGGCCGGTCTCTCCGACGCCGACCGTCGCCTCAAGCAGTTCCCGCACCAGTTCTCCGGCGGTATGCGTCAGCGCGTGCTCATCGGTATCGGTCTATCGTCGAGTCCGAAGCTGCTCATCGCGGACGAGCCCACCTCGGCGCTCGACGTCACGGTCCAGCGGAAGATCCTCGACCACCTCGAGAGCCTGACCCGCGACAGCGGCACGGCGCTGCTCTTCATCACGCACGACCTCGGCCTCGCCGCCGAGCGCGCTGAGAAGCTCATCGTCATGTACAAGGGGCAGATCGTCGAGGCCGGTCCGTCGGTCGAGATCCTGCAGAACCCGGTGCACCCGTACACGAAGCGGCTCGTCGCAGCGGCACCGAGCCTGGCTTCGCGTCGTATCCAGTCGGCGACCGGATCGCTCGAGACCCTCGACCATGAGGCTCCTGTCGGTTCGGAGGGCATCGACCTCATCGTCGCCGCCGAGCACCGCGCCGCAGCGCAGGCCGCCCAGCCGGACGCGGAAGCCGCGATCGTGGTCAAGGATCTCGAGAAGGTCTACAACATCCGCGGACAGAAGGCGGCTGAGCGTGAGCTCAAGGCCGTCGACGGCGTCTCGTTCGAGATCCCGAGGGGCACCACCATGGCGCTCGTCGGCGAGTCCGGATCCGGGAAGTCCACCGTGGCGAAGCTGCTCCTGCAGCTGGAGACGCCGACGTCCGGCCAGATCCGCATCGGTGGCAAGGCGATGGAGGGGCTCGATCGCAAGGGCCTCCTCGCGCTGCGCCGCAAGATGCAGCCGGTCTTCCAGGACCCCTACGGTTCCCTCGACCCGCTGCGGAACATCGGCAACACGATCGCTGAACCGCTCGTCACGCACAAGGTGGGCGACAAGGCGTCCCGCCGTGCTCGCGTGCTGGAGCTCCTCGATCAGGTCTCACTGCCGCAGGCGGTCGCGACCCGGTACCCGAACGAGCTCTCCGGTGGACAGCGTCAGCGCATCGCGATCGCCCGCGCACTCGCGTTGAAGCCGGAGATCGTCGTCCTCGACGAGGCGGTGTCCGCGCTCGACGTCCTCGTCCAGGCGCAGATCCTGCAGTTGCTCGCCGACCTCCAGTCGGAGCTGCAGCTGACGTACCTCTTCATCACCCACGACCTCGCGGTCGTGCGCGTGATCGCCGACAACGTCGCGGTCATGCAGAAGGGGAAGATCGTCGAGGCGTCCACCACGGACGACGTCTTCGAGAACCCGAAGCAGCAGTACACACGCGAACTCCTCGACGCCATCCCCGGCGCCGGGATCGAGCTCGCGCTGTAACCGGCGCACCAGGTCGAAGGGCGGTGCCGCGGAGCGATCCGGGGCACCGCCCTTCGGCGTTGCGGGAGGTGTCCGCCGGTCGCTAGACGAGGAGCGCCGAGGCGACGCCCCAGGCGAGGAGTGCCGCCGTGACGCCCAGGGCGACGACGTCCCAGCGCGAGGTGGCGAGGCGGTCGTCCTTCGGGTCGATCCGGCCCCAGCGTTCGTGGGCACGGTCGATGAGGTCGACGGCCGTCGGACCCTCGTTACCGGCACGACCGGGTCGGCGGACGCCCGCAGCGCGGTCCTGATGGTCGACCCCGCTTCGTCCGGCACGTCCGCCGATCATCGACGGGCGGTCGAGACCCGCGCTCGGTGCCCCCCAGCTGGTGATCTTCCGCCCGTCCCGCAGGAGCACCGTGAGCTGGTAGCGGCTCGTCGCCTCCTCCATGCGCGACCAGGGGATCTCGTGGAGACGTCCGACGTTCACGACGGTCAGCTGCGACGGCTCGATCATGATGCACGGACGGACGAGGACCAGGTAGACCAGCCACACGACGAGGAGCTCCCACGGGAGCGCCTGGACCGCGAAGCCCCAGGCTCCACGGCTGACGGCGTCGATGACGAAGAAGACCATGAGGAGGGCGGTGACGCCGAGGATCCAGAAGCCGCTCGTGCTCCGCAGGGTGGTCCGATTGCCGGCGTTCGTCGCTTCGTTCACGTCCACCATCCTTCCAGGCCGCCGACTCTCGGGGCCCGCTCGGCTCGATCAGGCGGTGACGAGCCGGTCGCTCTCCGCATGGTGGCACGCCACGAGCCGCCCGTCGACAGGGCGCTCTCGTGGATCGTCGCGTTCGCAGACCGCCTGCTTGTCGGCCGGTAGCAGCTGGAACAACGGGCACCGACTCCGGAAACTGCAGCCGACCCGGTCGTCGCTGGGGGAGGGGAGGTCGCCGTTCAGCAGGATGCGCTGCCGACTGCGTTCGATCTCGGGGTCCGGGACCGGCACCGCGGACAGGAGCGCCTGCGTGTACGGGTGCTTCGGGTCGTCGAAGATCGTGGCGCTCGGTCCGTACTCGACGATGCGTCCGAGGTACATGACCGCCACGTCGTCGGCGATGTGCCGGACGACGGCGAGGTCGTGGGCGACGAAGAGGTACGAGAGTCCGAGCCGCTGCTTGAGGTCTTCGAGCAGATTGATGACGCCGGCCTGGACGGAGACGTCGAGCGCGGAGACCGGCTCGTCGAGCACGAGGATCTTCGGTTCGACGACGAGCGCCCGAGCGATGCCGATGCGCTGTCGCTGTCCACCCGAGAACTCGTGCGGGTATCGGCCGGCGAAGGACGGCTCCAAGCCGACGAGTTCGAGCATGGCCCCGACGCGGGAGCGGATCTCGGTGGGGGAGACCCCGTGGACGGTCAACGGCTCGCCGATGATGTCCTCGATCGTCATGCGCGGATCGAGCGAGGCCATCGGGTCCTGGAACACCACCTGGATGTCGCTGCGCAGCTTCCTGCGGTCGGGCTTCGACAGCGTCGCGGTGTCGACCCCGTTCACGTGGATGCTGCCGCCCTGCGTCCTCGCGAGTTCGAGGATCTCCATGATCGTCGTCGTCTTCCCGCACCCGGACTCGCCGACCAGGCCGAGGGTGCGCCCGCGCTGCACGCTGAACGAGACCCCGTCGACCGCGCGGACGGTGCCGATGTTGCGCCGGAAGACGACGCCCTTCGTGAGCGGGAACGCGCGAGTCAGATCGCGGACGTCGAGGACGGTCTCCGGAGCGACCTCGGCGACGAGCTCCTCCGGCACCTCGTCCGGCCGAGGGAAGATCTCCGGGCGGCGCAGCGACCCGTCGGCGATCTCGCCGGCGCGGATGCACGCGGCGGTGTGTTCGACCGAGGTCGTCGGGTCCTCGACGGGCCCGTCGAGGACGGGGAGCAACGCCGGTTCGCCCTCGAGGCACGCGGCCACGGCGATCGGGCAGCGCGGGGCGAAGGGGCAGCCGGTCGGCACGGCCGTCAACAGCGGTGGGCGTCCTTCGAGCGGGACGAGTCGCTCTTGCTGGTTCGCCACCATGTTCGGCATGGAGCGCAACAGACCGATCGTGTACGGCATGAGCGGTTCGCGGAACAGCGGGACCACGGGCGCCGTCTCGACGATCCGGCCCGCGTACATCACGGCCACCCGGTCGGCGTTGCCGGCGACGACACCGAGGTCGTGCGTGATGAGCACCACGGCGGCGCCGGTGATGTCCTTCGCCTTCTGGAGCACCTCGAGGATCTGCGCCTGGATGGTGACGTCGAGTGCGGTGGTCGGCTCGTCGGCGATGATCAGCTGCGGGTCGTTGGCGATGGCGATCGCGATCATGGCCCGCTGACGCATGCCACCGGAGAACTCGTGCGGGAACGACTTCGCACGCCGCTCCGCGTTCGGGATGCCGACGATCTTCAAGAGTTCGACGGCCCGGGTCTCTGCGGCGCGCTGCGAGAGCGCGGAGTCGTGGAGGCGGAGGCCTTCGGCGATCTGCTGACCGATCGTGTAGACGGGCGTGAGCGCCGAGAGCGGATCCTGGAAGATCATGGCGATGTCCCGCCCGCGGATCTTCGACAGCTCCTTGTCCGATTGGCCGAGCAGCTCGACGCCGTCGTAGCGGATGCTGCCGCTCACCTGCGCATTGGTCGGGAGCAGCCCCATGACGGCCATCGAGGAGACGCTCTTGCCGGAGCCCGACTCGCCGACGATGCCGAGGAACTCACCACGCCGCACCTCGTAGGAGACACCGCGGACGGCATGCACGGGCGTGCCGGCGTTGGGGAAGGTGACGGTGAGGTCGTCGACCTTGAGGAGCGGCGCGGTCGCCTGGGGGTCAGTCACGGTTGGCTCCTGAGGTCGGGTCGATGGCGTCGCGCAGGGCGTCGCCGAGGAGGCTGGAGGCGAGCACGGTGATGACGAGGATCGCTGCGGGGAAGACGAACAGCCAGGGCCGCGTCACGGCCGCACTCGCACCGGCGGCGAGCAGGGTGCCGAGCGAGACGTCGGGCGCCTGCACGCCGAAGCCGAAGAAGCTCAGGGTCGTCTCCGACAGGATCGCCGCGCCGATGCCGAGCGTCGCGTCGATGATGAGGAGGCTCGCGACGTTCGGGATGATGTGGCGACGGATAATCGTGAACCCGGGGACGCCCATGAACCGGGCCGCCTTGACGTATTCGCGTTCGCGGAGCGACATCGTCTGCCCGCGGATGACGCGCGCGAGCACCATCCAGCCGAACAGGACGAGGAAGACGACGAGGGCGAGCCAGGACAGCGACTTGAACGCCGGGCTCAGGAGCACGAGGAGGAAGAAGCCGGGGATGACGAGGAGGAGGTCGATGAGCCACACGATCGCCTTGTCCCAGACGCCTCCGACGTAGCCGGCGATGGCCCCGACGAGTCCGGCGATGATCGCAGCGCCCGGGCCGACGATCAGACCGATGACGATGGACTTCTGCAGCCCGACGAGCGTCTGTGCGTACACGTCCTGGCCGATGTTGTTGGTACCGAACCAGTGGTCGAGCGAGGGCGGCTGGCTGAAGGCGAGGCCGTCCTGGTCGGTGAACGACCAGGGGGAGAGCAGCGGGCCGATGAACGCCCAGAGGATGATGAAGAGGAGGACGCCGCCACCGATGCGGGCGCGCTTCGTGGCGAGCACCTTCCGCAGGATCGTGCGCCCGCGGGACTGCGGACGCTTGGGGGCGTCCGCCATCTTCTCCGGGTCGCCGACGGTGAGGGTCGAGGGGTCGGTCAGTGCCATGTCGTTACACCCGCACTCTCGGGTCGAGCGCCGCATAGATCACGTCGGAGAGCGTTCCGGCGATCAGGACGAGGATGGAGGTGAACAGGATGGTCCCGGCGGCGGCGTTGATGTCCGAGTTCGAGACGCTCGTGAGGAGGTACTCGCCCATGCCGTGCCAGCTGAAGACGTTCTCCGTCACACTCGCTCCGGTGAGGATGAGCCCGAAGGAGTAGGCGAAGAACGTCGACATCGGGATGAGCGCGACGCGGACACCGTGCCGGATGATCGCGGAACCGCGGGTCCGGCCCTTCGAACGCGCGGTCCGGATGTAGTCGGCGCTCATCACGTCGAGCATGGCGCTGCGCTGGTACCGCGAGTACGAGGCGACGGCGCCGACGGTGAGGGTGATGGTGGGCAACAGCAGATGCATCGCCCGGTCGCCGAACTGTGTCCAGAATCCGCCCTGGAGGCCGGCGGTGTACTCGCCGGTGAAGTTGATGACGTTCGTGCCGACCGCCTGGTTCAGTGACGTCGCGAGGATCATGAGCACGACGCCGATGACGAAGACGGGCATCGCGAGGATCGTGAACGAGGCGTAGGTGATGATCTGGTCGCTGGCCCGGTATTGGCGGACCGCGCCCCACACGCCGAGGGCGACGCCGATGACCGCGCCGAGGATGGTGCCGATGACGAGGAGGCGGAGGCTCGTGCCCGAGCGCTCGAAGATGTCGGCGGTGACCTGGGTGCCGCGCGTGCTGATCCCGAGGGAGCCGGTGGTCACCAGTTGCGTGACCCAGTCCCACAGGCGTTCGAGCAGTGGGACCTTCGGGTTCACGCCCATCTTGTCCAGCGCCGCATCGATGGACGCCTGGGGGATGGGCGGGTTCTTCCCGAGGAACCGGGCCGACGGCTGGAGCGTCATGCTCACGAGCACGTAGCCCAGCATGGTGGCGATCGCGGAGAGGAACAGGTAGTTGACCAACCGCCGTGCAATGAACCCGATCATGTACCAGCCTTGCGAAGTCGTTGTGCGGGACCGCGTCGTCCCGTCAGCTGTGCTCCCCTCGTGGGGGTGGAGACACTGTAACCCCCAAGTGTCTGGAATCAGAAAACGACGCGTGTTCTCAGGAAACGAAACGTATGTTTCCGGCACGTGTTGCCGATAAATCGAAACGGTAACAATTCATCCCCACTTGTGGGGGATCCCCGGAGCGGGTGCAAGATGGTCCACATTGGCCTGCGCGCCTTCCGCTCCGCATCGGTGCGGCCTTGCGCAGTTACACGTCACGAAAGGTGGATCTCGATGAGTTCCAGAACACAGGGATCGAAGCGGCGCGGCGGGATGATCCTCGCCGGCGTCTCGATCGTCGCCCTCGCATTGACGGCTTGCACCGGAGGCGGTTCAGGCGGTGGCGGCTCGACGTCGAAGCCCGCCGAGCTGTCCGGCACCGGCTGGGAGCGCGCCGACGCCGACCAGATCGCCCAGGGCGGTTCGCTCAACCTCGCCGTCGACGCGATCCCCGCGAACTGGAACCTCTACAACCTCGACAGCGGCACCGTCGACGACCAGTTCCTCAGCAACCTGTACACACCGTCGTTCATCAACATCAAGGAGGACGGCACCTGGGAGGCGAACCCCGACTTCGCGACCTCCGTCGAGCTGAAGACCGAGGACCCGCAGGTCGTCGAGATCAAGATCAACCCGGACGCCGTCTGGTCGGACGGCACCGCCATGAGCGTCGACGATTTCGCCGCGACCTGGAAGTCGCTGAACGGCGTCGACCCCGCCTACGCGCCCACCGCCACGAACGTGTGGAAGGACATCGAGTCCGTCACCGCCGGCGACAGCCCGCAGGACGTCCTCATCACGTTCAAGAACAAGAACGCGGACTGGCCGTCGATCCTCGGCAACATCTGGCCGAAGTGGCTCGGCGCGACGCCGGAGTCCTTCAACACCCTCTGGGCGACCGGACCCTATGCGGCCGACGGCACGACCTACGTCTCCGGCGGTCCGTACCTCGTCAGCAAGATCGACCAGACCGGCGCGGTCGTGACCTTCGAGCCCAACCCGAAGTGGTGGGGCGACAAGCCGAAGCTCGACAACATCATCTTCAAGCAGGTGTCCCGCTCGGGTCTCGCGCAGGCGTTCTCGAACAGTGAGATCGACGTCTTCAGCATCGGCTCGAACGCCGACAACTACGAGACGGCCAAGAAGCGCAGTGACGCCGAGATCCAGCGTTCGCGTGGAACGACGTACAACCACATCACCCTGAACGGCACGTCCGAGGTCCTGAGCGACCCCGAGGTCCGCCAGGCGTTCGCCAAGTCGATCAACCGTCAGACCATCGCCGAGGCCCGCCTCGCAGCGATCGACGCACCGACCGACCTGCTGAACAACCTCATCTTCCTCCCCGGCCAGGACGGCTACGAGGACGACGCCTCCAAGGTGCTCGGCTACGACATCGACGCCGCCAAGAAGCAGCTCGACGACGCCGGTTGGAAGGAAGGCAGCGGTGGCATCCGCGAGAAGGACGGCAAGAAGCTGACCGTCCGCTACGTCATCGACTCCGACAACCCGGTCTCCGCCGAGACGTCGCAGCAGGTCCAGGCCATGGTGAAGGAGTCCGGCTTCGATCTCCAGATCGACACCGTCCCGTCCGACGACTTCTTCACGAAGTACGTCACCACCGAGACCCGCGACTTCGACGCCGTGAGCTTCGCGTGGCAGGGCACCGCGTTCCCGATCTCGAGCACCGAGTCGATCTTCTACCCGGCCGACTCCGGGCAGAACTTCCCCGGCGTCACCGACGACTCGCTCGGTGACCTCTGGGCGAGCGCCAACGCGGAGCTCGACCCCGACAAGCGCCTCGAGATCGCGAAGGAGATCGACAAGAAGATCGTCGCCCTCGCGACCACGCTGCCGCTGTTCCCGGTGCCGTACACCTACGGCGTCAAGACCGGCCTCGTGAACTACGGGCCGACCCAGTTCGAGACCATCGACTGGAAGAACGTGGGCTGGAAGAAGTAAGCATCAGCACGCGTTCGATCTGAACGCAGCCTCGACGGGCATCGGCGGGAAACCGCCGGTGCCCGTCGCCGTTCAGCCCCCGGCCAGGACTCCTGCGGTATGATGGTCCGTCGGCACCATCGTGCCCGAATCCCATCCACTTGAAGGAAGCCACCCTTTTATGGCGCTCGCCACTCGTTCCGATCTGCGCAATGTCGCGATCGTGGCCCACGTTGACCACGGCAAGACGACTCTCGTCGACGCCATGCTGCGACAGACCAACTCTTTCGCCGAACACGCCCACCTCGAAGAACGCGCCATGGACTCGAATGAGCTCGAGCGCGAAAAGGGCATCACCATCCTCGCCAAGAACACGGCGATCTCGTACAAGGGCGAACACGCCACCGACGGCCCGATCACGATCAACGTCATCGACACCCCGGGTCACGCCGACTTCGGTGGAGAGGTCGAGCGCGGCCTGTCCATGGTCGACGGCGTCGTCCTCCTCGTCGACGCGTCCGAGGGCCCCCTCCCGCAGACCCGCTTCGTGCTCCGCAAGGCGCTCGAGGCCAAGCTGCCCGTCATCCTCCTGGTCAACAAGACCGACCGTCCCGATGCGCGCATCGACGAGGTCGTCGTTGAGAGCCAGGACCTCCTCATCGGACTCGCCAGCGACATGGCCGACGACGTCCCCGACCTCGACCTCGACGCCATCCTCGACGTCCCGGTCGTGTACGCCTCGGGTAAGGCCGGCCGTGCGTCGTCCACCAAGCCCGCCAACGGCGAACTGCCCGACAGCGAGAACCTCGAGCCACTCTTCGAGGCCATCCTCGAGCACATCCCGGCTCCGCAGTACGACGACGAGCACCCGCTCCAGGCGCACGTCACGAACCTCGACGCCTCGCCGTTCCTCGGTCGCCTCGCGCTCCTGCGCATCTTCAACGGCACGTTGAAGAAGGGCCAGACGGTCGCCTGGGTCCGCCACGACGGCGACGTCCACAACGTCCGCGTCACCGAGCTCATGATCACGAAGGCGCTCGACCGCTACCCGGCCGAGAGCGCCGGCCCCGGCGACATCGTCGCCGTCGCCGGTTTCGCCGACATCATGATCGGCGACACCCTGGCCGACCCCGAGGACGTCCGCGCGCTGCCGGCCATCACGGTCGACGACCCGGCCATCTCGATGACGATCGGTACCAACACCTCGCCGCTCATGGGCAAGGTCAAGGGCCACAAGCTCACCGCACGCATGGTCAAGGACCGTCTCGACCGCGAGCTCATCGGTAACGTCTCACTCAAGGTCCTCGACATCGGTCGACCCGACGCGTGGGAGGTCCAGGGCCGTGGAGAGCTCGCGCTCGCCATCCTCGTCGAGCAGATGCGTCGCGAAGGCTACGAGCTCACCGTCGGCAAGCCGCAGGTGGTCACGAAGCGTATCGACGGCAAGGTCCACGAGCCGTACGAGCACCTGACCATCGACGCTCCCGAGGAGCACCTCGGCGCGATCACCCAGCTCCTGGCGGCGCGCAAGGGTCGCATGGAGAACATGTCGAACCATGGCACCGGCTGGGTCCGCATGGAGTTCATCGTCCCGTCGCGCGGCCTCATCGGCTTCCGCTCCGAGTTCCTCACCGCCACGCGCGGTACCGGCATCGCCAACGCGCTCGCGCACGGCTACGGCGAGTGGGCCGGCGCGATCACGACGCGCAACAACGGCTCGATCGTCGCCGACCGCTCCGGCGTCGTCACCCCCTTCGCGATCATCGCGCTGCAGGAGCGCATGTCGTTCTTCGTGCAGCCGACCGAAGAGGTCTACGAGGGCATGGTCATCGGCGAGAACTCGCGCAACGACGACATGGACGTCAACATCACCAAGGAGAAGAAGCTGACCAACATGCGTCAGTCTTCGGCCGACAACTTCGAGTCGATGACGCCGCCGCGCGTCCTCACGCTCGAGGAGAGCCTCGAGTTCGCCCGCGAGGACGAGTGCGTCGAGGTCACGCCCGAGCACGTGCGCATCCGCAAGGTCGAGCTCGACGCTCAGGCCCGCCAGCGCAGCTACTCGCGTCTCAAGAAGCAGTCCGAGTAGGCAGCAGCCGCTCCAACCCGATGCCCGGTCCTCTCAGGAAGACCGGGCATCGGGTCGTTAAGCTGATGGGCATGCGCCGACACGCCTCCCTCGCCCTGCTGGCCGCTCTCGTCATCGCTCCCACGCTCGCCGGGTGCAGCGTCATCGAGTCGACCGTCAAGGACTCCGTCGAGCAGGGCATCCGCGACGCCACCGGAGGCGACTTCGACGTGAACCTCGACGAGGGGCTCCCGGACGGCTACCCCGTCGACGCGGTCCCGGTGGTCGACGGCACGGTCAACGGCGGACGTGGCACCGTCGACGGCAAGGAGACCTTCGTCGTCACGGTGCAGGCGACCGATGCGGCCACCGCAGCCAAGGATGCGCTCGTCGCGGCAGGCTTCACGGTCGACGGGGAGATCGCGAACGGCGACGGTTCGATCGTGACGCTGTCGACGACGGCCTACGACGTGAAGCTCGTCGCCTCGGCGGACAGCATCCTCTACACGGTGACGGTCAAGTAGCCGCCCTTCCGGTCCCTGAGCGCCCTTCCGGTCCCTGAGCTTGTCGAAGGGTGCACTTCGACAAGCTCGGTGACCGGGCTCAGTGACCGGGGCCATTCCTACGCGAAGAGCGTCTCGCCGACCCAGCCGTCCTTGCTCGCGCCCGGCGGCACCGCGAAGATCGCCGACCCGACGTGCTTGATGTACTCGTTGAGCGCATCGGTGGCCAGTGCGCGCTGCACGTCGATGAACTGCTTGGGCGACCGCTGATACGACATGAAGAACAAGCCGGCGTTCAACCGCCCGAGGTCGTCGTTGCCGTCGACGAAGTTGTAGCCGCGTCGCAGGAGCTTCGTGCCCTTGAGCTGGGTCGGGTGCGCCAGACGCACGTGTGAGTGCTTGTCGATGAGCGGCTCATCCGTCGCCCCGACCGCTTCGAAGTCGGGCTCGGTGAACTCCTTGCCGCCCGACAGCGGTGCGCCCTCGCCCTTGCTCCGACCGATGACCCGCTCCTGCTCCTGGAGCTGCGCGCGGTCCCAGGTCTCGATGATCATGCGGATCTTGCGGACCACGAGGTAGGAACCACCGCTCAGCCAGGCGGCGCTGTCCCCGTCCTGGACCCACACCTGCTCTTCGACCGTCTTCGTCTCCTCGGACTTGACGTTCGCAGTGCCGTCTTTGAAGCCGAACAGGTTGCGCGGGGTGACCTGGCTGGTGGAGGTCGAGGAGGTGCGACCGAAACCGAGCTGCGACCAGCGGATGGAGGCACGTCCGAACGCGATGCGGCTCAGATTGCGGATCGCGTGCACGGCGACCTGTGGGTCGTCGGCGCAGGCCTGGATGCAGAGGTCGCCGCCGGTGAGGCCCGCCTGCAGGTTGTCGCCCGTGAAGCGGGGGAGCTTCTCCAACTCGGCAGGGCGCCGGTCGGCGATGCCGAACCGGTCCGTGCCGTCCTCGGCGGTGAAGAGTGTGGGTCCGAACCCGAAGGTGATCGTGAGCCCGCTGGCGGGCAGTCCGAGCGCCTCGCCGGTGTCGACCGGGGGAGCGAGCGGGGAGCCGTCCACGGCGCCACCGTCGGCGACCTCCTGGCCCTGCGTCATGCGTGCCGCGGCGACACTCCAGTCCTGGAGCAGCTCGACGAGCTCCTCCCTGGTGGTCCCCGCCGACACGTCGTACGCGGCGAAGTGCAGGCGGTCCTGCGCCGGCGTGGTGATCCCGCTCTGGTGGGCCCCGCTGAAGGGGTAGACCGTCGTGACGCCCGAGGCACTCGCCGAGGCGCTCACGGCTGCGGTGATGGCCGCGGTCGCCCCGGCTCCAGCCGCCAGCCCCGCGGCGCCTGCTCCGGCGAGGCCGAACAGCGCCCGTCGCGACAGCCCGCGCCGTGGGGTGTCGCTCGGCGGTGCGGACGCGGCGCCGGGTCCAGGTTCGGTGGGCGCCGATCCTGCCTCGGGTACAGGGGTCGTGGTGGGAGTGTGCTCGGTCATCGGACCTCATGCTATTCAGGGATGGCTGGAAGGCCGCAGGGCCGGAACCCCCAGAATGCTCTGAGCGGTTCCGGCCCGGCGCGCCGCGGAGGCGGCGGTGGATCCGGTCGGCGTTACTCGGCGACGCCGAGCACCGTGTGGGTGAGCTGCGACAGCGGCTCGGAGAGGGCGTTCACCTGGTCGGAGAGCTCCTTGCGCTGCTCCTCGGTGACGGTGTCGTAGCTCACGAAACCGTTGTCGAGGCTGCCGTACTTCGCGAGCAGGTCCTGCAGTGCCGTGAACTCGGTCTCGATCTGGCCGACGAGCTTCGTGCCCGCGTCGCCCTTGCTCGCGGCGATGTCCTTGACGTTGCCGAACGCGACCTCGGCTCCCTGCACGTTGGCCGCGAAGTCGTAGAGGTCGGTGTGGGACCACCAGTCCTCCTCGCCGGAGATCTTGCCGACGGCGACCTCGTCGAGGAGACCGATGGCGCCGTTCGAGATGTCGCCGAGGCTTACGGTGAAGTCCTTCTCGGAGACGAGGTCGAACAACTGCTGCACGTCGTCGACGAGACCGGTGGCGAACTGCTGACGCTGCTCCGGCGTCGACGGCGTCCAGTCCAGCGTCGCGCTCGTGCCGTCGGAGTTCAGTGCGTCGGCTGCCGGTGGCCAGAGGTCCTTCTCGATCCGGTGGAAGCCGGTCCAGTCGAGTCCTTCAGCCACGGCGTCGACCTCGCGGTAGTCGATCTTCGGGTCGAGGTCGCCGAAGGCCTCGGCCGTCGGCTCGATGCGTTCGTACGAGACGCGCGTCGTCGCGAACAGCTGACGGGCGGTCTCGTCGTCGCCGGCGGCGTACGCGTCGGTGAAGGCCTTCACCTGCGGCACGAGTTCGGCCACCTGGGACTTGATGTAGGCGACGTAGTTCGTCACGGCCTGGTCGGTGAGCGCCTGCTCGTCCTTCGAGACGGCGGCGTTCTCGCCCGTCACGGTGAACTCGGCGAGGCCGACCGGTGCACCGACGAGCTGGAACTTGCAGGCCGTGTAGTACGTGCCGGGGTTCAGCTGTGCGACGTAGGACACCGTCTGGCCCGGCGTCACGTTCTCCTTCTCGCCGACGATGCGCAGCTTGTCCGAGGCGAGGATCTCGAACTCGTTGACGTCGGTGCCGTTGTTGGTGATCGAGAAGGTCACGGCACCGGCCGTCGCCCTCGCCACGGACACCGAGCACGAGTCGTCGGTGATGGCGACGGTGAGTGCGTCGCTTCCCGTCTTGTTCGGGACGCATCCCGTGAGGGCGAGGGCGAGGATGCCCGCGCCGGCGAGGCCGGCGATGATGCGGTGCTGCATGGAGACTCCTGTCGGAAGGTGCTGGTGCTTGGTTCGTGGTGGGTCGGGGACCGGTCAGGCGTTCGTCGTGACCGGTTTCGTGACCGAGGTCGGGCGCCGACGGCCGAGTCCTGAGACCCGGATGAAGCAGACGAGCGTGACGATCAGGTACAGCAGCCACGCACCGAACTGTGCCCACGTCGGGGCGGGGGTGAAGTTGAAGAGTCCGCCGAGGACGGTGCCGTACCAGCTCGTCGGCGGGACGACGGCGCTCAGGTTGAACGCGGCCTGCCCCCAGCCGGGGATGACGCCCGCCTCCTGGAGGTCGCCGACGCCGTAGGCGAGGACGCCGGCGGCCACGACGACGAGGAAGAGGCCGGTCCACGTGAAGAAGGTTCCGAGGTTGATGCGGACGAATCCGCGGTAGATGAGATAGGCGATGACGACGGAGGTGAGGATGCCGAGGAGCGCGCCGATCGAGCCGACGACGGCGTTCTCGCCGGAGTTGACGCTCGCCCAGATGAAGAGGGCGGTCTCGATCCCCTCGCGACCGACGCTGATGAAACCGAGCACGATGATCCCGATCGCCGACCCGGCGACGGCGGCGTCGAGTCGTGACTCGAGGTCGTGCTTGAGCTCTCGGGCGTTGCGCCCCATCCAGAAGATCATCCAGGTGACGAGCCCGACGGCCAGGATGGACAGTCCGCCGCCGAGGATCTCCTGCGCCTGGAAGCTCAGCCCGTACGGTCCCCAGGTGAGGATCGCACCGACCCCGAGCGACACGACGATCGCGACGGCGACGCCGAGCCACAACCGGGGGAGGACGTCCCGGCGGCCGAGCTTGTTCAGGTAGGCGACGAGGATGCCGACGATGAGGCCGGCTTCGAGGCCTTCGCGGAGGCCGATGAGGTAGTTCGCGAGCACGTGACCGGACTTTCGGGCGTCGAGCAGGCGGTCGCCCGGGGGAGGCCGTCGTCTGCGGGGTGGGGATGCATCCGAGGGCGCGCCGGGCGGGGACCGTGGTCCGGGC
>NZ_LWCT01000045.1:0-2273 GCF_001650455.1 Plantibacter sp. H53 | reverse complement strand
CCGCCGGAGCCACCGCCGGTGCCAGGGCGTTCGACGCTGCCACCGATGTCGACGGAGCCGTTGCCGATACAAGCGCCGTTCATGTAGTCCACCTCGGTGCAGTTGTTTGCAGATGCCGACGTGACAGGAGTAGTGAGCGATACAACGGCGATCAGAGCGAGCACTAGAGCGCCTCTTCTGATCATGAGCAGATCTCGCTTTCCGGAACAGGCTTCTTCGTTGATATCTGCAGTTCCCCGTCCGCTGCGATGAGCTGAAGCTCCGTTGACCGGAGTTGATCTCGCTCTGGATTGACGACTGAGGTTCCGCTGGAGTCCAGAACATCGACGCCGGTGTAGTCGATGCACGCTTGCGCAATTGCGATCACGCCGACAGCGTCCGGCCGAGGCCACCACTGGACGAGCTCAACGCGTTGAAGGGTGGCTTCGCCGGTAGTCCTCCAGCTCTTCGCAGCCATATCTGCGAATCCTGCAGTCTCTGCATCTCTCAATTCGGGCGCGAGAAGGTGGTCGAGCCGTTCTGGTTCCTGTCCGCCTTCGGCACCAATTGTGTTCACGACAGTGACAAAGGAACCGACGGTCTCCGTCACCGCGGCCAGGGCCTGTTCCTCGTTCTCGAAGACCGGCGGAGTGCTCCTCGGAGGGGGAGCCGGCTCTGCTTCAGAGCACGCCGTGAGGGCGAGGAGTCCCATCGAGAGAGCGAGAGCGGAGGCGATTCGAGGCAGGCAGGTCGTTGGCATTCCTCGACGCTACGGCTGGTTGAGGAGCCTCTTCGGGTTATCCACAGTGCAGATATGCCTACACCGACATATGTCGCGAATGAGGCCTTCGCGTCAGCGCGGTGCGCTGACGCGAGCGCACCCCAGGGAACGTGAGCGCGGGTCTCCGGAGGGGCGCGCTCACGTCAGTGGTCCGCGCTCGCGTCAGCGCACCGCGCTGGCGTCGGACCCAGGGTCAGGCGCGGCCGAGCCACCAGGCGGGGGAGGCGGCGATGACCGTACGGGCCGCCGCGTCGATGTCGTCGAGGTCGCCGGATCGCAGCCACTCCTCGATCGCCGCGACCGTGCCGGCACCGGCGTAGGCCACGAGCATCCGAACGTGTCGCTCGGGCGTGATGCCGTCCTCGCGGGGTGGGGCGATGTGCGGGTGTCGGTCGAGGTGGTGCGCGAGCGCCTGCTCGATCCGCTCGGTGAGGGCATCGCGCAGGGGTCCGATGAGCCGGGGGTGCATGGCGTTGCGGTAGATCGTCGCGTGCTCGGCGACGTGACGCAGGAGGTCGCGCTCGGACTCGTCGAAGACGCTCAGCGTCGAGTCGCTGTGCGCCGGCAGATCGGCGTGCGCCCGGAGCGTCTCATCCAGTTCCTCGCCGAGCACGTCAGCGAGCAGGTGGACGGGCGTCGCGGCGTGACGGTAGAAGGTGTCGCGCGTGATACCCGCCACCCGGGACACCTCCGCCACGGTCACCTGATCGATGCGCTTCGCCGCCGCGAGGGTGTGGATCGCGTCGCGGAGGGCACTGCGGGTTCGTGCCTGACGAGGGTCCATGCGTTCACTCTAGTGAGGCCCGACTGGGCGACTCGTGCCGCAAGTTGCACCCCGGCTCAGAGAGTGCAATACTGCACTTCGTGATGCAGAGTGCAACTTCGACGAATCGGCTGTCCGACCGGATGGCCGCCACCGCTGCGCGGCTGACGACCGTGTCGCGTCGGCTCACGGCCACCCACGGGCTCAACGGCTTCACGATCGAGGAACTCTGCGAGGAGGTCGGCGTCTCGCGTCGCACCTTCTTCAACTACTTCCCGAGCAAGGAGGACGCCGTCCTCGGCGTCGACGAGACCGAGGAGACCGAGCGGTTCGCCACCGAGTTCCTCGCCCTCGGCTCGCGGGGGTGGCGCGCCGTGCTCGACGACTTCATGCTCATCGCGGCCGGTCATGCGGAGCGATCCGGGTTCGGTCTGGCCGAGCACGTCGACTTCCACGCCGCCCTCGAGCGCGAACCCAAGCTGCTGGTCCGCTTCATGGGCCTCAACCGTGAGCGCGAGCAACTGCTCGTCGAGCTCATCGCCACGCGGGAAGGCGTCCCGGCAGACGACCCGCGTGCCCGCGCCTGCGCCGACCTCTTCGGGATGGCGATCAAGACCACGATGACGCGCGTCTTCGGCAGCGGCGTCGCCGACCTCGGCCAGATCGGCGAGTTCGACATCGTCGGCTCCATCCGCGACTGCCTGGCGACCTATCGCACCATCCTCGAGCCCGACGACCCCGACGTCGGAC
>NZ_LWCT01000044.1:0-3105 GCF_001650455.1 Plantibacter sp. H53 | reverse complement strand
GCGCTGGGGTGGGACATGCGGCAAGTCTGTCAGGAGCTGCTGACGGTGGACTGCGTCGGTGTCTCGGAGGGGCGGTGTCCCGGCGGTCGGTCGCTTGTGGAGGAGCCGCTATCGATCGTCCGCTGCGGCGACGAGTTCGGCGATGACGAGCTTGGTCTGCCCCATCATGCATCGCATGGCTCGTGCCGCGCGTTCCCGGTCGGGGTCGTTCTGCAGTTCGGTGAGGATGCCGGGCACGATCTGCCAGGACAGTCCCCAGCGGTCCTTGAGCCAGCCGCATTGGCTCGGGGCGCCGCCGTCGGCGATGAGGGCGTCCCAGAGTCGGTCGATCTCGTCCTGGGTGTCGGCTCTGACGGAGAAGGAGAACGCCTCGGTGAAGGAGAAGATGGGCCCGGCGTTCATCGCGCTGACGGGGAGGCCTTCGAGCTCGAACTCGACGACCATCGCCTGGCCGGCCGGCATGGGTCCGCCCTCCGGGTAGCGGCTCACCGAGGTGATCCGGGAGTCGGGGAACAGTGACACGTAGAAGGTCGCCGCCTCCTCGGCCTGTGAGTCGTACCAGAGGAACGGGGTGATGCGGTGCTCCATCATGTCGTGCTCCCTCTCGGCCCGGGCGTCGTCGCTCAGGCGCTCTTCTTGCGTTTCGTCGCGGTCGACGGCTTCGACGGCGCGGTCTTGGCGGTGCCGGTCTTCGCAGCACCCGTTTTGGCGGTGCCGGTCTTCGTGGTACCGGTCTTCGCCGAGCGGCTCGTCGCTGCGGGCTTGGCGGTGCCGGATCGCTTCGCCCCGCTCGCCGTCTTCGCGCCGGTCGTGCCGCGTTGCCGTTCGATGCTGCGCTGCAGCACCTCCATGAGGTCGATCGGCTCGGCGCCCGTGTCGTCGTCGGGTTCGGGCTGCTCGCCGAAGGTGGCGGCGGTGTCGAGTGCGTCGCCCTGCTCGAGTTTCGCCTCGATGAGCTTCCGGAGCTGTGCCTGGTATTCGTCGACGAACGCGTCCGGGCGGAAGCGCGACGAGAACGACTCGACGAGCGCCTCCGACATCTCGAGTTCCTTCGCGGAGATGCGGACGCGTTCCTCGAGTGCCGGGAACCGCACCTCGCGGACCTCGTCCTCCCAGAGCAGCGTCTGCAGGAGGATGACGTCCTCGCGCACCCGGAGGGCGCCGAGACGCGTCTTCTGGCGGAGGGCGAACCGCACGATGGCCGTGCGGTCGGTCTCCTCGAGCGTCCGCCGGAGGAGGACGTAGGCCTTCGACGAGGAGGAGTCGGGTTCGAGGAAGTAACTGCGGTCGAACATGATGGGGTCGAGGTCGTCGCTCGGCACGAACTCGACGACCTCGATCTCGCGGCTGCGTTCCTCGGGGAGCGATGCGAGGTCGTCGGCGGTGAGGACCACCGTCTGCTCACCGTCCTGGTAGGCCTTGTCGATGTGGTCGTAGCTGACGACCTTGCCGCAGACCTCGCACTTGCGCTGGTACCGGATGCGCCCGCCGTCGGCGTCGTGGACCTGGTGCAGCGACAGGTCGTGGTCCTCCGTGGCGCTGTACACCTTCACCGGGACGTTCACCAGACCGAAGGTGACCGCACCTTTCCAGATCGCGCGCATGACCGCTCCCGTCCGCCGGCGGATCCGCCCGCGCTGTCGTGGTGACCAGTAGACACCCGGAACATCGTCAAGGGCTAGCCCTTGACGCCCTTGGGCGGCAGGCTGATCGCCATGGCGAGGACGAGCGGTGGCGGCGCGCAGACGCAGTGGGTCGACGTCGACGGACGCCGGATCCAACTCACCCATCTCGACAAGGTGCTGTACCCCGAGACCGGCACGACGAAGGCCGAGGTCCTCGCCTACTACGCCGCGGTCGCCGAACACCTCCTCCCGCACCTCGCCGATCGGCCGGTGACCCGGAAACGCTGGGTGCACGGCGTCGGGACGGCTGCGGCGCCGGAGTCCGGGTTCTTCCAGAAGGATCTGGGCACCGCGGCTCCCGACTGGGTCCAGCGGCTCCCCATCGAGCACAGCGATCACACGAACGAGTACCCGATCGTCGACGATCTCGCGACGCTCACGTGGCTGGCGCAGTTGGGTGCGCTGGAGCTGCACGTGCCGCAGTGGCGGTTCGACCGATCCGGCGAGCGCCGTCCGCCCGACCGTCTCGTCCTCGACCTCGATCCGGGTGAGGGGGTGTCCCTCGCCGAGTGCGCGGGGGTCGCGGGCCTGGCGCGGGCGGTGTTGGTGGACATGGGGCTGGATCCGGTCCCGCTCACGAGTGGGAGCAAGGGGATCCACCTGTATGCGGCGTTGGACGGCCGGCAGAGTTCCGAGGAGGTGTCGCTCGTGGCGCATGAGCTCGCGCGGGCGCTGGCCGCGGACGAGCCGGGCCTCGTGGTGAGCGAGATGTCGAAGCAGCGACGCACGGGGAAGGTCTTCGTCGATTGGAGTCAGAACAACGGGTCGAAGACGACGATCGCGCCGTTCTCGTTGCGTGGTCGGTCGCGGCCGACGGTGGCGGCTCCCCGCCGGTGGGAGGAGCTCGACGATCCGGGGCTGGTGCAGCTGGAGTTCCCTGCGGTGCTCGAGCGCCTGGCGGACGGTGAGGACCCGTTGCGGGTGCTCGGCGACCCGCGTCCGTCGATCACGATCCGCCCGTCGGAACACGAGGACCGGCTCGCGGAGTACCGGCGGAAGCGGGACGCGGAGCGGACGCCCGAGCCCGTCCCGGACGGACCGCCGTCGCCTGCCGCTGCCGGGACACCGCCCTCGTTCGTGATCCAGCGACACGACGCGCGGAAACTGCACCATGACTTCCGGCTCGAGCACGACGGTGTGCTGGTGTCGTGGGCCCTGCCGAAGGGGGTCCCGACGGATCCGAGCAGCAACCACCTGGCGGTGCGCACGGAGGACCACCCCATCGAGTACGGCAGTTTCGAGGGGACGATCCCCGCTGGCGAGTACGGGGCCGGTGAGGTGACCATCTGGGACGCGGGCACCTACGAGCTGGAGAAATGGCGCGACGACGAGGTCATCGGGACCCTGCACGGCCGGGCGGGAGGCGCGCTCGGCGGGCCGATGCGGTTCGCGCTCATCCGGACCGCGGGCGGGACGGGAC
>NZ_LWCT01000043.1:0-3437 GCF_001650455.1 Plantibacter sp. H53 | reverse complement strand
CGACCGCCGAGCCCAGCTCGGTCGATCCCGCCACCCCCGTCGAACCGGTGACGCCGACGGATGACGGGAACGGGGACGACTCCGGGAAGAATGGGGACAAGGGGAAGAACGGCGACAACGGCGGCAACGGCAACGGCAACGGCAACGGCAACGGCAAGAAGGATAAATGAAGCGACGAGGAAGCACCGCGGCCGGGCCCGACGACGGATCGAACGAGCCCCAGACCGACGAGACGACGAAGCGGACCCGGGCGGCGGAGGACGGCGTCTCGACCGTGCAGCACAGCATCGTCGTCGACCTGCCTATCGCGGCCGTCTACAAGCAGTGGGTCGACTTCGAGTCGTACCCGGAGTTCTTGCCGGCTGTGCGCGAGGTGAAGGTGACCGGTGAGGTCTACAGTCGCTGGACCGTCGCGATCAGCAAGCTCTCGCGTCAGTTCCTGGCCGAGATCCTGGAGCAACTCCCGGAGGAACGCCTGGTCTGGCGCACCATCGAGGGCGACGTCTGGTTCAGCGGCGACGCCGCGTTCGAGGCGATCGACAAGCAGCAGACCCGCGTGGACGTCACGGTGCACTGGAAGCCGGTCAACGCGATGGAACGCACCGCGGCCGCGCTCGGCCTCGCCGGGCGGGTCGTGCGTGGGACCCTCCAGGCGTTCAAGACCTACATCGAGTCCACCGGAGGGCCCTCGGGTCACTCCCGCGTCAAGGTCGTCTCCCCGAGCGGGTAGGCGACGACCGCGAGCGTGACCGATCAGCTCATGAACGGCCGCAGGTCCGGATAGCCGGTGGTCTGCCAGGCCCCGTCCACGACGAGGTTGTCGCCCGAGATGTACGAGGCGTCGTCGCTCGCGAGGAACAGCGCGGCAGCGGCGATCTCCTCGGGGGCGGCGGCACGACGGAGCGGGATGCGCTCGTCGTACGCGGCCTGCACACCGGGGATGTCGGTCAGCGACTTCGTCAACGGCGTCGCGACGAGGCCAGGTGACACCGCGTTCACGCGGATCCCGTGCTCGCCGAGTTCGAGTGCCGCCTGCTTCGTGAGCATCACCGCGCCGGCCTTCGCCGCCGTGTATCCGACGCCGAAGTGCATCGGAACGAGCGAGTTGAGGGAGGCGATGTTGACGATCGCACCGGCCTTGCCCTCGGCGAGGAACTGGCGGGCGGCGAGACGCGTGCCGTTGAAGGCGCTGTAGAGGTTCAGCCGGACCGTGAAGTCCCAGTCCTCGAAGGAGATGTCGGTGATCGTCCCGGCACGTGATCCACCGGCGACGTTGAAGAGCGTGTCGAGCGTGCCGAAACGTTCGACGGTCTCGGCGACCAGCGCGGAGAAGTCCGCCTCGTCTGTGACGTCGGTGCGCCGACCCCACACGCGCTCACCGAAGGTCTCGGTGGCGCTCGCGATCAGCTCGGCGTTGATGTCCGCGACGACCACCGAGGCGCCCTCCGCGACCAGCCGCTCGGTGATCGTCGCCCCGATGCCGGACACGCCCCCGGTGACGATCGCGACCTTGCCGGCGAACCGGCCCTGGATTGATGCATTCGACATGATGCCACTCCGTTCTGCTCACCGGCTCTGGCGAGCGTCTCCAGCATACGCATCTATCAGTCACGTGTCAGATAGTTCCAGGTGGCCCTCAGCATGACGACGCCGGCCCCGGGACGAAGTGTCCCAGGGCCGGCGTCAGGTGGCGCTGAGGCCTACCGCGGCGACTGCTCGCGATCGGCGTCCGCCCCGACGCCGTCGCCACCCGAAGCCCGGTCGAGCGAGGGCGCCCCGCTGGTCGACGCAGGCACCTTGCCGCGCGCTGCAGCCTCGAGCGACTCGGCCTCGTCTCCACCGACGGCCTCACCGCGGGCGACCAGCCCGGCGACGTCGGACAGCGGGATCTGCTTGAGGAACAGCGACAGCAGGAAGGCCGCACCGATGAACGGCAGGAGGTACCAGAACACCGGGGCCAGAGCATCGGCGTAAGCGGTGACCACACCGTCGCGGATGCCTGGCGGGAGCTGGCTGAGCGTCTGCGGGTCGATCGTCGCCGCCGCGTTGGAGGCGTCCCCAGCACTGGCTCCCGAACTCGCGAAGACGTCCTTGAGGTTCGCGGTGAGCCGCGTGGTGAAGATCGTGCCGAACACGGCGACACCGAGCGACGCACCGACCTCGCGGAAGTAGTTGTTCGTGCTGGTCGCGGTTCCGACCATCGACGCGTCCACCGAGTTCTGGGCGACGAGCACGACGACCTGCATGATCAGGCCGAGACCGGCGCCGAAGAAGAACAGGAAGACGCAGATCAGCCAGATCGGGGTGTCCGCCGTGAGCGTCGTGAACGCGACCATGGAGGCGGCGGTGATGAGCGTGCCGATGACCGGGAACATCCGGTAGCGACCGGTCCTGGTGATCAGGTTCCCCGAGACGATCGAGGTACCGATGAGGCCGACCATCATCGGGATCATGAGGAGGCCCGATGCGGCTGCCGAGGTGCCGGACGACATCTGGAGGAAGGTCGGCACGAAGCCGATCGCCGAGAACATGCCGAGGCCGAGCGTGAGGCCGATCGCGGTCGCGTTGATGAACGTCGGGTTCTTGAACAGCGACAGCGGGATGATCGGGTCCTTGGCGCGAGCCTCGGTGATGACGAAGAGCAGCGCGGCGAGCAGCATGCCGATGCCGAACATCCACGTCTCGATGGCACCCCAACCGTGGGCGGCGTCGCCACCGAAGTCGGTGAAGAAGATGAGGCAGGTGGTGAACGCCGAAAGGAAGATGACGCCGAGGAGGTCGATCGGCGCGGTCGCCTTCTTGTTCGGCAGCTTCAGCGTGAAGAACGCGATCGCGAAGGCCGCGATGCCGACCGGGATGTTGATGTAGAACGCCCACTGCCAGGTCAGGTGGTCGACGAAGAAGCCACCGAGAAGCGGTCCACCGACGGCGGAGAGACCGAACACCGCGCCGAGCGGGCCGAGGTACTTGCCGCGCTCGGAGGCGGGCACGATGTCGGCGATGATCGCCTGTGACAGGATCATGAGGCCACCGCCACCGAGGCCCTGGACGGCACGCCAGACGATGAGCTGCGTGAAGTCGCCCGCGAACGCACAGCCGACGGAGGCGATCGTGAACAGGGCGATCGCGACGAGGAAGAGCCGACGACGGCCGAGGACGTCGCCGAACTTGCCGTACACGGGCATGACGATGGTGGTCGCCAGGAGGTAGGCGGTGGTGAGCCAGACCTGGTGGTCGACGCCGCCCAGCTGTCCGACGATCGTCGGCATGGCGGTGGAGACGATCGTCTGGTCGAGGCTGGAGAGCAGCATGCCCGCGATGAGGGCGGCGAAGATGATCCAGATGCGGCGCTTGGTGAGCAGCATCGGGCCCTCGGTGGGTGCGGCGGTGGCGGCGGTCACGGGAGGTCCTTTCGGGGAGTGGGGTTCGTGTGGGGG
>NZ_LWCT01000042.1:0-3568 GCF_001650455.1 Plantibacter sp. H53 | reverse complement strand
CCCCCGCCGAGACGCCGGCAGCCACCGAGACCCCCGCCGCCGACGGCGTCGAGATCTCCGTCTACCAGGACTTCCTCTGCCCCTACTGCGGTCAGTTCGAGACCACGAACGCCGAGCAGGTCAAGGGTTGGCTCGAGGCCGGTGCCGCGACCTACACGGTGCACCCCCTCGCAACGCTGAGCAACCTCTCGCTCGGGACGCAGTACTCGCTGCGCGCCTCGAACGCGGCGGCCTGCGTCGCGGAGTACTCGCCGAACGACTTCTTCTCCTTCAACACCGCACTGTTCGAGAACCAGCCCAAGGAGAACACCGAGGGCCTGACCGACGCCGAGCTGAAGTCGATCGCCAAGGGCGTCATCTCCGGCGGCGAGAAGAAGATCAACGCCTGCATCGACGACGGCACCTACAAGTCCTGGGTGAAGGACTCGACCGACCGTGCGCGCAGCGGCCCGCTGCCCGGGACGGACGTCAAGAAGGTGGAGGGCACGCCGACCATCCTGGTGAACGGCAAGCAGTACACGGGTTCACTCACCGACGCCGAGCAGTTCGCGGCGTTCGTCCTCGCCGTCTCGAGCGAGAGCTACTCCACCGGCACGCCGACCCCGGGTGCCAGCGAGTCGCCTGTGACCAACGGCTGATCCGCCGCCATCGTAGGATGGACGAGACCGGGGCCAGCCCCTGTCGGCCGACGTGGCGCAATTGGTAGCGCAACGCTCTTGTAAAGCGTAGGTTACGGGTTCAAGTCCCGTCGTCGGCTCCAGCCGAGAACCGCCCGCTCAGCCTGCTGAGTGGGCGGTTCCTCATTGGAAGGAACCCTCCCGTGACCCGTTTCCCAGCACCGCTCGCGCTCCTCATCGCCGTCGTCAGTGGCGCCTTCATCGCGGTGCAGGCCCGGTTGAACGGCGAGCTCGGTGCGCGTCTCGGTGACGGGTTCACCGCCGCCGCGATCTCCTTCGGGGGCGGCTTGATCATCCTCACGGTCGGACTCGCCGTCTCCCGCACCGGCCGTCGCGGGCTCGCCACGGTGATCGGTGCCGTCCGACGCCGGGAGATGCCCTGGTGGACGGTGCTCGGCGGCTGCGCCGGCGCCTTCCTCGT
This sequence comes from Plantibacter sp. H53, assembly GCF_001650455.1. Classification (NCBI taxonomy): domain Bacteria; kingdom Bacillati; phylum Actinomycetota; class Actinomycetes; order Micrococcales; family Microbacteriaceae; genus Plantibacter; species Plantibacter sp. H53. The sequence continues at coordinate 2,470 of NZ_LWCT01000042.1, read as the reverse complement.
GCTGTCGCAGGGGCTCACCGCCGCCGCGCTCGGCGTCGCCCTGTTCACGGTCGCGGTCGTCGCCGGCCAGACCGCGAGCGGGCTGGTACTCGACCGGATCGGGTTCGGCCCGGGAGGCGTCGTCGGGTTGAGCGTCCAGCGCGTCCTCGGGGCGGTCGTCGCCCTCGTCGCGGTCGGCGTCGCCGTCTCGGGCGAGCTCGGGGGGAGCATCCCGCTCGGACTCCTCATCCTGCCGCTGCTCGCCGGGATCGGGATCGGCTGGCAGCAGGCGGTCAACGGTCGAGTCAAGATGCGGGCGCAGAGCACGCTCGCCGCGACGTTCATCAACTTCATCGTCGGGACGGTCGTGCTGGTCGTCGCCGCAGTGCTGCACGCGATCATCGTCGCGCCGCCCGGTCCGCTCCCGGGGGAGTGGTGGCTCTACCTCGGCGGCCCGATCGGATGCGTGTTCATCGCCGTGGCCGCGTTCCTCGTCCAGCACACGGGCGTGCTCATCCTCGGGCTCGGCACGGTGGCGGGTCAGACCCTGAGCGCGCTCGCTTTGGACGTACTCCTGCCCACCGACGACGGCGGCGTGCATGTCGCGACCGTCATCGGGACGCTCCTCGCGTTCGCCGCCGTGGCGATCGCATCGGCGCGGTTCAGGCGTCGTCCCGCGGCATCGTCGTCCGCCGACTGAGTCGAGCCGTCATCGGTCGGATGTCGTGAGCGACTCCGTCCTCAGGGCATGGAGCTGAGGTGCGCCTTCGCGTTGATCGTCTTGCGACGCCCCGTGCGGGCATTGCCGGGCTTCCCTCCGACGTACAGCCAACCCAGGAGCTCCTCGCCCTTCTTCAGACCGTGCGCCTTCCGGACCGCCTTGGCCCGGGTCGCGCCGCCGGTGCGCCAGAACACGCCCCAACCGGCGTCGTCGAGCAGGAGGCTGACCATGTGGGCCACTCCTGCCGCGACCGCCTCCTGCTCCCAGGCGGGCACCTTCGACTTCTTCACACTCACGACGACCGCGAGCAGCAGGGGCGCGCGGAGCGGCTTCGTCGAGGGCTTCGAGTCGCCCTCCGCCTTCGCGAGCGCCCGACCGAGCTTCACCCGGTCGTCGCCCCGGAGGGTGATGACCCGCCACGGACGCAGGGCGCTGTGGTCGGCCACTCGACCGGCCGCCCCGAGGACCTCGAGGAGTTCCGCGTCACTCGGAGCGACGTCGGTGACCTTCGACCACGAACGGCGCCCGGCGACGGCGGCCAGCACCGGGCGCTCGATCGGTTCGGTCACTCCGTCGGCTCGGCGGTGTCGGCCGCGGCGAAGTTGAGCGCGATCGAGTTCATGCAGTAGCGGTCACCGGTGGGCGTCCCGAAGCCGTCGTCGAACACGTGACCGAGGTGCGAGCCGCAGTTGGCGCAGCGGACCTCGGTGCGCACCATCCCGAGGGAACGGTCCTCGATGAGTTGCACCGCCTCGGGGTTCACGGACTCGTAGAAGCTCGGCCATCCGCAGCCGGAATCGAACTTGGTACCGCTCTTGAAGAGCTCGGCGTTGCAGGCGGCACAGGTGTAGAGGCCCGCGCGTGACTCGTCGAGGAGCTCACCGGTCCAGGCCCGTTCGGTCGCCGCTCCGCGGAGGACCTGATACTGCTCCGGCGTGAGTTCCTCGCGCCACTGCTCATCGGTCTTCGACACGTCGTACGTCATGCTGCTCCATTCGTCTCGGTCATCCTACGTGCGGGGCCGCCTCGTGCATGCGGCTCCCGACGTATTCCATAACACTGCACCGAGCCTGATCCTTCCCGGTGAACGTCGGCCCTCGCCGGGGTGGATGCGGCCCGGCGGCCATCGGCTGAATAGACTTGGAGCACGGCGGACCGGAGCACGACTCCAGGTCGCCGCATCGGCACCGATCGGCAGGAGACGAGCATGCAGTCAGCGTCGCGCACGCCTGCCGATGACGAGGCGTCGACGCCGACGGGCGGCCTCGAGCCGCGCGAGCTCGAGATCCTCGAGTTCGAGTCCCACTGGGTGCAGCACGTCGGGGCCAAGGAGGCCGCCATCCGCGACCGCTTCGCCCTGTCCCCGGCCCGGTACTATCAACTGCTCGGCGCGCTCATCGACTCGCCGTCCGCCCTCGCCCACGACCCCATGCTGATCAAGCGGCTGCAGCGCACCCGCGACGCCCGACTCTCGGCGCGAGGAGCCTCGGCTCCCCGCACCGACGGCTGAGCAGCTCCCGGAGACCACACCATGGCTGAATCCTTCCCGCCCGACCGCTTCGACGAGGTCCCCGACCTCAAGCGCGTCGGCGCACACCGTGCCCCTGCGCCCAAGGGACGCGGCTGGATCGCCTTCCTCGTCGCCGTCGTGGCAACGCTCGTCCTTGTGGGGATCGGCACCTTCGCCCTGTTCGGACTGAACGACCGGATCGACTTCTTCGGCGGCTCGCAGAGCCCGAGCGCCACGCCCACGCCGACCCCCACCCCGAC
>NZ_LWCT01000041.1:0-5077 GCF_001650455.1 Plantibacter sp. H53 | reverse complement strand
GACCCGGATCGTCCAGCGGGGAGGGCTCAGCGCACCGCGGACGCGGCGCGGCAGGAGTCGCGCTCGACGAGGTGCACCGGGAGGACCGTGCTCCGGCGGTACCGCGCGTCGGGGCGGTCGAGGCGATCGATGATCCGTTCCGCCGCGAGTCGGCCGAGGGCCTCCGGGTCCTGCGTGATCACGGACACCGACGGTCGCAGGAGCTCGGCCAGGGGGAAGTCGCCGAACGCGACGAGTGGGAGCGGTTGCTCGGCGAGTGCGGGCAGCAACGCCATCGTGCAGACGGCGTTCGACGAGAACAGGGCCGTCGCCCGCGAGTCGATGGCCGCCAGCGCGCGCGCCGCCCCTTCGCGGGTCGCCGCACCGAGGGCGATGAGCTCCTCGTCGGCGGGCAGCCCGGCTTCGGTGAGTGCGGCCCGATACCCGCGCAGCCGCTCGGCGGTCGTCGGTAGGGCCAGCTGGTCGCCGACGAAGGCGATCCGGCGGTGGCCGTGCTCGACGAGGTGGGTCGTCGCCGCGAACGCCCCACCGAAGTCGTCCTGCGTGAACGCGTCGGCAGCGAGCCCGCCTGGCGCGCGGTCGACGAACACGAACGGCGTCCGCGACGCCCACGCTGCCAGTGAGCTCTGGTCGTCGCTGATCGGCGCGAGCACCACTCCGGCCAGCTGGCGTCGGAGCATCGGCTCGAGGACCGCGCGCTCGCGGTCCGGGTCGTCGCCGAGACTCGTCACGAGCGTCGACATGTCGTGGTCGCGCGCCGTCCGCTCCACCGCACGTGCGATCTCGGCGAAGAACGGGTCGACGATGTCGGGGACGGCGACCCCGATGACCGACGGGCGGCCCGAGCGGAACGCCGTCGCGAGGGAGTTCGGCACGTAGTCGAGCTCCCGCATGATCGACTCGACCCGTTCTCGGGTCGCCGGGAGGACGTGCGGGTCGTCGTTGAAGACCCGCGAGACCGTCTTCGCGCTCACGCCGGCGGCTGCGGCGATCTGGCGCATCGTGGCCATGCTCGGGTCCCCCCGTTCGGTCCTGCCGGTTCGGGTCAGCGCGCGGTGTAGCCGCCGTCGATCGGCAGCGAGACGCCCGAGATCATGCCGGCGGCGTCGCTCAGCAGGAAGGTGATCGGGCCGGCGATGTCGTCCTCGGTGGCCCACTTGCCGAGCGGCATCGCCTCGAGGAATGGGCCTTCGATGTCGGGCCGACCCCAGTACCAGGCGGACATCGGCGTCATCACGACCGTCGGGTTGACGGCGTTCACCCGGATGCCGTACTTCCCGAGTTCCAGGGCGGAGACCCGCGTGATGTTGTCGAGCGCGGCCTTCGACGAGCCGTAGGAGATGTGGCCGGAAAGCGCGACGAGGCTCGCCTGGCTGGAGACGTTCACGATCGCGCCGCCGCGTTCCTGGCGGATCATCTCGCGGGACGCGTACTTGGTGACGAGCAGTGACCCGCGTGCGTTGATGCTGATGACCTTGTCGAACACGTCGATGTCGGTCTCCTGAGGGGAGGCGATCTCGCCGCCCCAACCGCCGGAGTTGACGACGCCCCAGATGTCGCGTCCCTCGATCGCGTCGCGGATGCTGTCCTCCGAGGTGAGGTCGAAGGGCAGCGGTTCGGCGCCCGTCTCAGCGGCGATGGCGTCGAGGTGCTCGACGTTGCGACCGGAGGCGATCACCTGCGCGCCCGCTGCGACGAGGTGGCGGACGGTGGCGCCGCCGATGCCGCCGCTCGCTCCCGTGACGAGGATGGTGCGGCCGTTGAAGTCAGTCATGAGGTGGTCCGATCGACGTGATGAGGCCCGTGCGTCGGTGCACCGGGTCGGGAGCATCATAACCACGGAATGACGGTCATGTCACCCGTGACATGGATTTCTGTCGCACATGATGACACCGGTGACATCTGGTGTTGACACACGCATCCCCTGGACTTACCGTGAGTCGGGCGACGGCGCGACCGCGACCGGTCGGCTCCCAGGAGAGGTCAGGCATCACGATGAGCGGCACGACGACCACCGCCGGGACCGGCCTCGATGGCTTCGTCGACCTCGACGGCCTCATCGATCACGCCCGCTCGCTCGCCGCCACCGGGTCCCGCCGGATCCTCGGGATCGTCGGGGCACCCGGTGCGGGCAAGTCCACCGTGAGCGACGCGATCGCCGCGGCGCTCGGCGACCAGGCCGTGATCGTCGGGATGGACGGCTTCCACCTCGACAACGCCGAGCTCGTCCGCCTCGGGCGACGGGACCGCAAGGGCGCGCCCGACACCTTCGACGTCGACGGTTACGTCGCACTGCTGTCCCGCCTCGCCCGTGCCGGACGCACCGCCGATTCGCCGGGCACACCCATCTACGCACCCCGGTTCGACCGCTCGCTCGAGGCGTCGATCGGCAGTGCCGTCCTCGTCCGACCTGAGGTGCCGCTCGTGATCACGGAGGGCAACTACCTCCTGTTCGACGACCACGGCTGGCAGGGTGTCGCCGCGCATCTCGACGAGTCCTGGTACGTCGACGTGGACGACGAGGTCCGCCGCGACCGACTCATCGCCCGACGCCTCGGTCACGGACACCCGCGCGACGAGGCTGAAGCCTGGGTGCTCGGCGTCGACGAGCCGAACGCCCGCCTGGTCGACGCGACCAAGCAACGTGCCACCCGGATCGTCACGCTCGACGCATCGACGCCGGTGGAGACCGAATCCACCCACGGCGCCTGACCCACCCTGCAGCCCCAGCACGCTCGACCTGCACCACCCGGAACCCGCTCACCGACGAGAAGGCACCACATGACCCAGCTCTCCGACGCCACCCTCACCGCTCTCGACGAGCGGGTGGCCGTCCCCGCCTATGACCGCTCGGCCATCCGACCCGGCATCGTCCACTTCGGGGTCGGCGCCTTCCATCGTGCGCACGGGGCGATGTTCGTCGACCGCGTGCTCGGGCTCCCCGGCGACGAACACGCGTCCTGGGGGCTCGTCGGCGTCGGCACACTGGCCGGTGACGCCGCCATGCGGGACGCGCTCGGCGCTCAGGACCGGCTCTACACGCTCGTGACGACGAGTCCGGACGGCGAGGTCGAGGCACGCGTCGTCGGGTCGATCGTCGAGTACCTGTTCGCTCCCGACGACCCGGAAGCGGTCCTCGCCCGCGTGAGCGATCCGTCGACGCGGATCGTGTCGCTCACGATCACCGAGGGCGGCTACGGGGTGAACGATGCGACCGGGGCTTTCGAGCCGAGCGACGGTGCGACGCTCGCGGACCTCGACGGACTGCCGTCGGGGGCGCTGCCGCAGAGCCCGCTCGGGTTCATCACGGCGGCCCTCCGTGCCCGACGCGACGCCGGCGCGGTCCCGTTCACGGTCATGTCCTGCGACAACATCCAGGGCAACGGGCACGTCGCCCGGACCGCGATCCTCGCCTTCGCCGAGCGCATCGACCCGGCGCTCGCCGCCTGGATCGGTGCCGAGGCGCGGTTCCCGAACTCGATGGTGGACCGCATCACGCCGGCGACGACGGACGAGCAGCGTGCGTTCGTGTCCGAGCGGTTCGGGATCGACGACCGCTGGCCGGTGCTCTCGGAATCGTTCGAGCAGTGGGTGCTCGAGGACGACTTCTCCGACGGTCGTCCGCCATACGAGCAGGTGGGCGTGCAGCTCGTGGAGGACGTCGAGCCGTATGAGCTGATGAAGCTCCGGTTGTTGAACGCCTCCCACCAGGCGATGAGCTACCTCGGGTTGCTGGCGGGGGAGACGTACGTGCACGACGTCTGCCGCGACGAGCTGTTCTCGCGGTTCCTCCTCGGGTACATGCACGAGGAGGCGAGGCCGACGCTCGCGCCGGTCCCGGGCATCGACATCGACGCGTACTGTGCGGAGCTGATGCGCCGATTCGGCAGTGAGGCGATCAAGGACACGTTGGCGCGGCAGATCGTCGACGGGTCGGAGCGCATCCCGAAGTTCCTGCTCCCCGTGGTCCGTGAGCAGTTGCGGACCGGCGGCGGGATCGCGCGTTCGGCGCTCGTCCTCGCAGCGTGGAGTCGGTTCATCGAGGGTGTCGGTGACGACGGGCGGGAGCTTGCCCCGGTCGATCGGCGGTTGGCCGAGTTGCAGGCGGCCGTCGCGCAGGAGGCGGAGCGCCCTGGGGCGTTCCTGGACCTGGAGGTCGTGTTCGGCGACCTCGGATCGGACGCGCGACTGCGCGAGGCGTTCATCGCGGCGCGCGCGCGGCTGGCGGACGTCGGTGCGCGGGTGACGGTGGAAGAGGTCGTCGCCGCGGGGTGAGTCTGCGGAGGACGGGGCGCGCCCCGTGTGCCCTTCGACAGGCTCAGGGACCGGGGTGGCGGGGTTGTCGAGGACGGCGTCGTTCGCCGAGCGTGTCGTTTTCCCATCTCGGTCCCTGAGCTTGTCGAAGGGTGGTTCGCGTGTCGGTCCCTGAGCTTGTCGAAGGGCAGGCCTGTGCGGAGGCAGGCGGGTGCCTTGGTCTAGGCGGCGAGGTGGATGCGTCCGCCTCGGATGGGGGTTTGGTGGCGGTCGATGTGGCTGGGTGGGATGAACCAGGGGAGGCCGTTTTGGGTGGTGATGCTCCAGTGGTCGTCGTGGATGCGGTGGTGGTGGAAGGGGCAGAGGAGGATGCCGTTGTCGAGGTTGGTGGGGCCGCCTTGTGACCACCAGGTGATGTGGTGGGCTTCGGTGAAGGATGGTGGGTGGGTGCAGTCGGTCCAGGCGCAGCCGCCGTCGCGTTCGGCGAGGGCGAGTTTCTGTCCGCGGGTGAACAGGCGGGTGCTGGTGCCGAGGTCGAGGACTTGGGAGGGGCCGCCGAGGATCATGGGGATGAGGTTGGCGTCGGCGGCGAGGCGGCGCAGGGCGCCAGCTCCGATGGGTTCGTCGATGCCGTCGATGGTGGCGGTGCCGAGGCCGGTTTCGAGGGTGTCTCGGTCGGTGCGGATGATGACGGTGACGGGGGTGAGTTCGGTGGCGGCGCCTTTGCAGCCGGCGAGGTGGCGGAAGGTCTCGGTGAGGGCGATGGCGCGTCGTCGGTCGATGGGGATGAGGGTGGGCCCGTGGGGCATGGGGTGACCGGAGT
>NZ_LWCT01000040.1:0-5471 GCF_001650455.1 Plantibacter sp. H53 | reverse complement strand
TTCAAACTTGCATCGTGTTCACCTATTCCGGTGGCATGGTGCGCGAAATGTGCCGGTCTTCGGATCGTGCAATTCAACATTTACGGAGAGTTTGATCCTGGCTCAGGACGAACGCTGGCGGCGTGCTTAACACATGCAAGTCGAACGATGAAGCCCAGCTTGCTGGGTGGATTAGTGGCGAACGGGTGAGTAACACGTGAGTAACCTGCCCTTGACTCTGGGATAAGCGTTGGAAACGACGTCTAATACCGGATACGAGCTTCCACCGCATGGTGAGTTGCTGGAAAGAATTTTGGTCAAGGATGGACTCGCGGCCTATCAGCTTGTTGGTGAGGTAACGGCTCACCAAGGCGACGACGGGTAGCCGGCCTGAGAGGGTGACCGGCCACACTGGGACTGAGACACGGCCCAGACTCCTACGGGAGGCAGCAGTGGGGAATATTGCACAATGGGCGAAAGCCTGATGCAGCAACGCCGCGTGAGGGACGACGGCCTTCGGGTTGTAAACCTCTTTTAGCAGGGAAGAAGCGAAAGTGACGGTACCTGCAGAAAAAGCACCGGCTAACTACGTGCCAGCAGCCGCGGTAATACGTAGGGTGCAAGCGTTGTCCGGAATTATTGGGCGTAAAGAGCTCGTAGGCGGTTTGTCGCGTCTGCTGTGAAATCCCGAGGCTCAACCTCGGGTCTGCAGTGGGTACGGGCAGACTAGAGTGCGGTAGGGGAGATTGGAATTCCTGGTGTAGCGGTGGAATGCGCAGATATCAGGAGGAACACCGATGGCGAAGGCAGATCTCTGGGCCGCTACTGACGCTGAGGAGCGAAAGGGTGGGGAGCAAACAGGCTTAGATACCCTGGTAGTCCACCCCGTAAACGTTGGGCGCTAGATGTGGGGACCATTCCACGGTTTCCGTGTCGTAGCTAACGCATTAAGCGCCCCGCCTGGGGAGTACGGCCGCAAGGCTAAAACTCAAAGGAATTGACGGGGGCCCGCACAAGCGGCGGAGCATGCGGATTAATTCGATGCAACGCGAAGAACCTTACCAAGGCTTGACATATACGAGAACGGGCCAGAAATGGTCAACTCTTTGGACACTCGTAAACAGGTGGTGCATGGTTGTCGTCAGCTCGTGTCGTGAGATGTTGGGTTAAGTCCCGCAACGAGCGCAACCCTCGTTCTATGTTGCCAGCACGTCATGGTGGGAACTCATGGGATACTGCCGGGGTCAACTCGGAGGAAGGTGGGGACGACGTCAAATCATCATGCCCCTTATGTCTTGGGCTTCACGCATGCTACAATGGCCAGTACAAAGGGCTGCAATACCGTAAGGTGGAGCGAATCCCAAAAAGCTGGTCCCAGTTCGGATTGAGGTCTGCAACTCGACCTCATGAAGTCGGAGTCGCTAGTAATCGCAGATCAGCAACGCTGCGGTGAATACGTTCCCGGGCCTTGTACACACCGCCCGTCAAGTCATGAAAGTCGGTAACACCCGAAGCCAGTGGCCTAACCGCAAGGATGGAGCTGTCTAAGGTGGGATCGGTAATTAGGACTAAGTCGTAACAAGGTAGCCGTACCGGAAGGTGCGGCTGGATCACCTCCTTTCTAAGGAGCATGTGCAACGCTCGTCTGTATACAGCGAGGTTTACGTTGCCAAGTCACACTGAGACGAATGTTCTCGGGTGGCGCTCATGGGTGGAACATTGACATTGATGTAGACGTGAGAGTCTGCCAGCAAGTACGTCTTCTTCGGGAGATTGGAACGGTGGCCGGCTGGAGGGTTTGCATATGCACGCTGTTGGGTCCTGAGGGACCGGATCTTCTCCGCTTCGGTGGAGGAAGGACGAACCTCAGGGCCTCTTTTGCTTGACATGAATGGTCAAGGAGAGAGGTACCGCCCGTACTTTGAGAACTACACAGTGGACGCGAGCATCTTAGATTCATGACCTTTCGGGGTTGTGGATCACAAAGATCAAACACCCTCTTCGGAGGGTGGTAGATCATTGGTCAATCTGCATCAGGTAACTGGTGTCGATCGATTCAAACTCATGTGATTTCAAATTTCTAAGAGCAAACGGTGGATGCCTTGGCATCTGGAGCCGAAGAAGGACGTAGTAATCTGCGATAAGCCTCGGGGAGCTGATAAACGAGCTGTGATCCGAGGATTTCCGAATGGGGAAACCCCGCCAGGCCCCTTGTGGTGATCTGGTGACTCCCGCCTGAATATATAGGGCGGGTAGAGGGAACGGGGGGAAGTGAAACATCTCAGTACCCCCAGGAAGAGAAAACAACAGTGATTCCGTCAGTAGTGGCGAGCGAAATCGGAAGAGGCTAAACCGGGCATGTGTGATAGCTATCAGGCGTTGCATGTCCGGGGTTGTGGGACTTCTCACTCCGAACTGATATTCGGGGAGCATTAGAACGTGGTATAGACGAATGGGATTGAAAGCCCAGCCAGAGACGGTGCCAGCCCGGTAGTCGAAATGCTGCAATCGTGCGAGGAGTATCCCAAGTAGCACGGGGCCCGAGAAATCCCGTGTGAATCTGTCAGGACCACCTGATAAGCCTAAATACTCCCAGATGACCGATAGCGGACAAGTACCGTGAGGGAAAGGTGAAAAGTACCCCGGGAGGGGAGTGAAATAGTACCTGAAACCGTTTGCTTACAAACCGTTGGAGCACCCTTGTTGGTGTGACAGCGTGCCTTTTGAAGAATGAGCCTGCGAGTTAGCGATATGTGGCGAGGTTAACCCGTGTGGGGTAGCCGTAGCGAAAGCGAGTCTGAATAGGGCGATTCAGTCGCATGTCCTAGACCCGAAGCGAAGTGATCTATCCATGGCCAGGTTGAAGCGACGGTAAGACGTCGTGGAGGACCGAACCCACTTAGGTTGAAAACTGAGGGGATGAGCTGTGGATAGGGGTGAAAGGCCAATCAAACTTCGTGATAGCTGGTTCTCTCCGAAATGCATTTAGGTGCAGCGTTGCGTGTTTCTTGCCGGAGGTAGAGCTACTGGATGGCCGATGGGGCCCAAAAGCTTACTGACGTCAGCCAAACTCCGAATGCCGGTAAGTGAGAGCGCAGCAGTGAGACGGTGGGGGATAAGCTTCATCGTCGAGAGGGAAACAACCCAGACCACCAACTAAGGTCCCAAAGCGCGTGCTAAGTGGGAAAGGATGTGGAGTTGCACAGACAACCAGGAGGTTGGCTTAGAAGCAGCCACCCTTGAAAGAGTGCGTAATAGCTCACTGGTCAAGTGATTCCGCGCCGACAATGTAACGGGGCTCAAGCACGCCACCGAAGTTGTGGCATTGATATTTTTGGTAGGCCTTCGTGGTCCAGCCGTATTGATGGGTAGGAGAGCGTCGTGTGGCGAGTGAAGCGGCGGTGTAAACCAGCCGTGGACGCTACACGAGTGAGAATGCAGGCATGAGTAGCGAAAGACATGTGAGAAACATGTCCTCCGAAAGACCAAGGGTTCCAGGGTCAAGCTAATCTTCCCTGGGTAAGTCGGGACCTAAGGCGAGGCCGACAGGCGTAGTCGATGGACAACGGGTTGATATTCCCGTACCCGCGAAGAACCGCCCAAGACAATCCAGTGGTGCTAAGAGTCCTAACCCGGACGACTGATTCCCTTCGGGGATGATGGGTCCGGTCTAACGCTCGACCCCATGCTGGTGCGTTTAGCGTATTAACAGGTGTGACGCAGGAAGGTAGCCTATGCCGGGCGATGGTTGTCCCGGTGTAAGTGCGTAGGCTGAGAGATAGGCAAATCCGTCTCTCGTGAAGGCTGAGACACGATACGGACCCGTAAGGGATAGTAGGTGATCCTATGCTGCCAAGAAAAGCATCGACGCGAGGTTCTAGTGGCCCGTACCCCAAACCGACTCAGGTGGTCAGGTAGAGAATACTAAGGAGATCGAGAGAATCGTGGTTAAGGAACTCGGCAAAATGCCCCCGTAACTTCGGGAGAAGGGGGGCCTGAGGCGTATTAGGACTTGCTCCGAAAGCGTTTGAAGGCCGCAGAGACCAGTGGGAAGCGACTGTTTACTAAAAACACAGGTCCGTGCCAAGTCGCAAGACGATGTATACGGACTGACGCCTGCCCGGTGCTGGAAGGTTAAGAGGAACGGTTAGCCGCAAGGCGAAGCTGAGAATTTAAGCCCCAGTAAACGGCGGTGGTAACTATAACCATCCTAAGGTAGCGAAATTCCTTGTCGGGTAAGTTCCGACCTGCACGAATGGCGTAACGACTTCCCAGCTGTCTCAACCGCGAACTCGGCGAAATTGCATTACGAGTAAAGATGCTCGTTACGCGCAGCAGGACGGAAAGACCCCGTGACCTTTACTACAGCTTGGTATTGGTGTTCGGTGTGGCTTGTGTAGGATAGGTGGGAGACGTTGAAGCTTGGACGCTAGTTCAGGTGGAGTCATTGTTGAAATACCACTCTGGTCACTCTGGATATCTAACTTCGAACCGTAATCCGGTTCAGGGACAGTGCCTGGTGGGTAGTTTAACTGGGGCGGTTGCCTCCCAAAAAGTAACGGAGGCGCCCAAAGGTTCCCTCAACCTGGTTGGCAATCAGGTGTCGAGTGTAAGTGCACAAGGGAGCTTGACTGTGAGACTGACAAGTCGAGCAGGGACGAAAGTCGGGACTAGTGATCCGGCAGTGGCTTGTGGAAGCGCTGTCGCTCAACGGATAAAAGGTACCTCGGGGATAACAGGCTGATCTTGCCCAAGAGTCCATATCGACGGCATGGTTTGGCACCTCGATGTCGGCTCGTCGCATCCTGGGGCTGGAGTAGGTCCCAAGGGTTGGGCTGTTCGCCCATTAAAGCGGTACGCGAGCTGGGTTTAGAACGTCGTGAGACAGTTCGGTCCCTATCCGCTGCGCGCGCAGGAAATTTGAAAGGATCTGACCCTAGTACGAGAGGACCGGGTTGGACGAACCTCTGGTGTGTCAGTTGTTCCGCCAGGAGCACCGCTGATTAGCTACGTTCGGGATGGATAACCGCTGAAAGCATCTAAGCGGGAAGCCGGCCTTAAGATGAGATTTCCATGCCTTCGGGCGAGAGGCTCCCAGCCAGACTACTGGGTTGATAGGCCGGATGTGGAAGAGAGGACGAAAGACTCTCGGAGCTGACCGGTACTAATAAGCCGATAATTTGATAACACTTTCTTTGTTTGAATACGAAGATGCTACGCGTCCACTGAGTGGTTCTCGATGTACGGTCGAGAACCCGCAGACAACACCACTGTGTTCGCACAGCGTGTTGGTTTGCTTGTTCACTTTGATACATCAATAGTGTTTCGGCGGCCATAGCGAGAGGGAAACGCCCGGTCACATTCCGAACCCGGAAGCTAAGACTCTTTGCGCCGATGGTACTGCAGGGGGGACCCTGTGGGAGAGTAGGACACCGCCGGACTTCTTCGTTGAAATGGCCACCCAAGGTTCTTGGGTGGCCATTTTGCGTTAA
>NZ_LWCT01000039.1:0-5586 GCF_001650455.1 Plantibacter sp. H53 | reverse complement strand
CCACCACCCCCTGCACCACCCACCAGCACTAGGAAGGACCCCTGTCATGAAGCGCACCAGAACCCTCGGCGTCATCGCCGCCGTCGCGACGGTCGGCATGCTCGCCGGCTGTGCGGGCAACTCCGGGACGGGCGGCGACGACGCCGACACCCTGAAGATCGCCGCATTCGAAGGCGGCTACGGCGCCGAGATGTACAAGGAGGTGGTCGCGGCCTACGAGAAGCTCAACCCCGACGTGAAGATCGAGCTCACCACGAGCAAGACCCTCGCCGACGAACTCACCCCGCAGGTCGCGGCCGGTGACTACCCGGACCTCGTCTTCCTCGGCCTCGGTGCGAAGGAGGGCTTCACCGAGTCCTTCGTCCGCGACAACAACCTGGAAGACCTCACCGATGTCCTCGACGAGAAGATCCCCGGCGAGGACGTCACGGTCGGCGACAAGCTGACCCCCGGCATCGTCGGCAACCTCAACACCAACCCCTACGGCGACGACAAGGTCTACCTGATGCCGATGTACGCGTCGCCGACCGGCCTCGTGTACAACCAGAAACTGTTCACCGACAACGGATGGACCGTCCCGACCACCTGGGACGAGATGTTCGAGCTGGGCGACACCGCGAAGGCCGAGGGGATCTCGCTGTTCACCTACCCGACGGCGGGCTACCTCGACTCCTACTTCTTCTCGCTGCTGTCGGCAGTGGGCGGACCGGAGTTCCTGAACGACGTCCTCACCTACAAGCAGGACGTCTGGAAGTCGGACGACGCGACCGAGGCGCTCGAGCTCACGACGAAGCTCCTCAGCTACGCGGCCCCGACCACGGTCGGCTACGCGAACGGGCAGGACTTCACGAAGAACCAGCAGACCATCCTCGACGGCACGACGCTCTTCATGCCGAACGGCTCCTGGATCGCGAACGAGATGAAGGACGCCCCGCGCACCGACGGGTTCCAGTGGGGGCTCACCCCGGTCCCCGCTCCCGAGGCCGACGGCACGCGCTACCTGACGACGTTCGTCGAGTCGGCGTGGGTCCCCAAGGAGGCGGCGCACAAGGACGCGGCGAAGGACTTCATCGCGTACCTGTACTCGGACGAGGCCGCCGACATCTTCGCGAAGGCGAACGCCATCCAGCCGATCCAGGGGCTCCCTGAGCGCCTGACCGGTGAGGCGAAGGACTTCTACGCCGTCTACAGCGAGCCCGGCGTCGAGGCCGTCGTCGGTGCCTTCGCCGCGACCAAGCCGGTCCCCGGCGTCGACCTGAAGGCCACGCTCTTCGACGCGGCCAACAGCGTCCTCTCCGGCACCATGACCCTCGAGGACTGGCAGGACCAGGTCAACGAGGCGAGCAACAAGCTCACCGACCAGCTCGCGGGCTGATCCGAACCGGTGCGCCCGTCCGATCCCCTGGTCGGACGGGCGCACCACCCTCCTCGCAGAAAGGACGCGCTGTGGCCAGACGCCCCGTCTCCCTCAACACCCGTGGGAAGAACCGCTTCGTGCTGCTGTGCGTCGCGCCCGCGATCATCCTCTACGTGCTCTTCATGGTCGTCCCGACCTTCGACGTCTTCCGGATGTCGCTCTACAACTGGACCGGCGTCGGCGGCACCCCCACGTTCGCCGGCTTCGACAACTTCATCGCCCTCGCCGGCGACATGCAGTTCGTCCGGGCGTTCCAGAACACCGTCTTCCTGCTCGTCGTCGTCTCCATCGTGACGATGGCCGGCGGGCTCGTCCTCGCCGGGGTCATGACCCAGGGCAAGGTGCGGGCGAGCAACCTGTACCGGTTCGTCCTCTACCTGCCGAGCGTGCTGTCCATCGTCGTCGTCGCAGCGATCTTCTCCGCCGTGTACGACCAGCAGAACGGCCTCATCAACGGTTCGTTGAACTTCCTCGGCCTCGGTTCGTTGTCGCAGGTCTGGCTCGGCGACCAGAAGATCATCATGTACAGCATCGCCTTCGCGATGGTCTGGCAGTCCCTCGGCTACTACCTCGTGCTCTACATGTCGGGCATGTCGAACATCCCGGCCGAGATCTACGAGGCCTCCGCGCTCGACGGTGCCGGCCCGTTCCGGCAGTTCTTCGACATCACGCTGCCGCTCGTCTGGGAGACGCTCCGCACGTCCCTCATCTTCTTCATCATCAGCTCGATCAACCTCGCGTTCGTGCTCGTCCGGGCACTCACCGGCGGCGGTCCGGACGGCGCCTCCGAGGTCCTCCTCGACTACATGTACAAGCAGGCGTACACGAACTCGAGTTACGGCTACGGCATGGCCATCGGGACAGCGATCTTCCTGTTCTCATTCCTCGCGGCGCTCATCATCAGCCGCGCGACCAAGCGAGAGGTCCTCCAGTTCTGATGACCACGACCACCTCAGCCCCAGTCCCCCCGATCGTCACGCCGCCGTCCTCGTCGGTCCCGCCTGGTCCGACCTCCCGTCAGCGCGTCCGTCGTCGTCGGCCGGTGTCGTGGATCTCGAACCTCGTCCTGATCCTCATCTCGCTCATGATCCTGGTGCCCGTGCTCTGGGTCGTCATGGCATCGGTCAAGACCAAAGGCGAGTTCTACGGCAACCCCTGGGCGCTCCCGGAAGGCCTGCACTGGCAGAACTTCGTCGACGCGTTCGTCGACGCCAACATGGGCCCGTATCTGCTCAACTCCCTGCTCGTCACGGTCGTCGGCCTCTGCTTCGTGCTGATCATCGCCGTGCCGGCCGCCTATGCGCTGGCGCGGTTCGAGTTCCGCGGCAAGTCGATCCTCGAGACACTGCTGCTCGCCGGTTTGTTCATCAACGTGAACTACATCGTCATCCCGATCTTCCTCATGCTGCTCGGGTGGGACAAGGCCCTGCGGACCTTCATGCCGAGCGGCTTCTTCATCGACAACCTGTTCGTCCTGGGGCTCGTCTACGCGGCGACGTCGCTGCCGTTCACGATCTACCTGCTGCTCGCCTACTTCCGCACCATCCCGGTGTCCTACGAGGAGGCCGCCACGCTCGACGGTGCGTCCCGGTTCCGCACGATGCGGACGGTCATGTTGCCCATGGCGATGCCGGCGATCAGCACGGCGATCCTGTTCAACTTCCTGAGCTACTGGAACGACTACATCATCTCCCTGTCGCTCATCCCGGGCGAGAACAAGACGCTGCAGGTGGGACTGCTCAACCTGTTCCAGGCACAGCGTGCGGCAGCCGACTACGGGCGGTTGTACGCGGGCATGGTGATCGTCATCATCCCGGTCGTGATCCTCTACATCATCATCCAGAAACGCTTGTTGCAGAACGTCGGAGCCGGAGGGCTGAAGGAATGACCAAGGAACGTGTGGGAGCCGTCGTCGCGGCGGTCGTCTTCGTGATCTGCGTGGCCGCGGTGATCATCGCCAACCAGTCCGTCGGGTGGCTGAACCTCGGGGTGATGCTCCTCGGACTCGCCGGGTTGATCACGCTGCTCGCCCTCTACAACCGGAAGTTCCGATGAGCGGCGGCTCGGCGGAGACGGTCGCTGCGCGGTTGGCGGAAGCGGTCGCCGTCGTGCCGTCGCCCCGGCAGCTCGCGTGGCAGCGGATGGAGTTCTACGGCTTCATCCACTTCGGGGTCAACACCATGACCGATCGGGAGTGGGGCGACGGCACCGAGTCGCCCGCCGTGTTCGACCCGGCTGGCGTCGATGCGGCGCAGTGGGTCGCGGCGGCGAAGAGCGCCGGCATGCGCGGGCTCATCCTCACCTGCAAGCATCACGACGGCTTCGCGCTGTGGCCGACGGCCGTCAGCGACCACTCGGTGGCGTCGAGTCCGTGGCGCGACGGTGGAGGCGACCTCGTCGCAGAGGTCGCGGAAGCGTGTCGCGCGGCGGGGCTGGCGTTCGGCGTCTACCTGTCGCCGTGGGACCGCGCCGAACCGAGCTACGGCTCGGGTGACGCCTACGACGACTTCTTCGTCGCGCAGCTGACCGAGCTCCTCACCGGATACGGCGAGCTGTTCTCGGTCTGGTTCGACGGCGCGAACGGCGAAGGGCCGAACGGCAAGAAGCAGCTGTACGACTGGGACCGCTACTACGCGGTCGTGCGCGAGCTGCAGCCGAACGCGGCGATCAGCGTGTGCGGGCCGGACGTGCGCTGGTGCGGGAACGAGGCCGGGTCCACGCGGGCTGACGAGTGGAGTGTGGTCCCTGCGTCGCTGCGAGATGCCGAGCGCACCGCGGACCGCTCGCAGCAGGTCGACGACGGGCTGTTCTCCCGGGCCGTCCAGTCCGACGAGGACGACCTCGGTAGCCGCGCTGCGATCCTCGCGACCACGGAGCCGCTCGTCTGGTACCCGGCGGAGGTCAACACCTCGATCCGTCCGGGGTGGTTCCATCACCCCTCCGAGGACGGGATGGTCCGCTCGGCCGAGGAACTCTTCGACATCTACGAGCGCAGTGTCGGTGGGAACGCGACGTTCCTGCTCAACCTGCCGCCCACCAGGGAGGGCTTGATCGCGGATCCCGACCTCGAGAGCCTTACCGGTCTCGGCCGACTCATCGACGACCTGGAACGGCTTGACGTCGCCGGCTCAGCCCTGCTCACGATGTCGAGCGCGCCCGTGCCGGCCGCGTCGATCACGGGGACCGGGTCACAGTCGGACCCGGTGACGTGGCGTCCGGCCGACGACGATCCGCTGCCGACCCTGCGGCTCCGCTGGGATCGACCCCAGCTGGTGTCCGGAGTGAGCGTGCGCGAGGCGATCGCGCACGGTCAAGTGATCGAGGGGGTCGAGGTCTCGGTGGTGGACGCCGCCGGTGTGCCGCGGGTGCTCGCTTCGGCAGCGACGGTGGGTGCTCAGCGGATCCTCCGGTTCGAAACCGTCGGGACGACCGAGCTGCGTGTGACGATCACCGCATCGCGAGCCCAGCCGCAGCTTGCGCGGCTTGCGGTCTTCACGACCTCCTGACGATCTCCTCCGGTGCGGGTGTGAGGTCAGCAGCCGATGGCGGGTGTGCCGGGTCGGCAGGGTTTGTCGACGCCGACGGTGGAGTTGCGGACGATCTGGACCGTGTGGGGTTCTTCGGTCGGGATCGGCAGGGTTCCGATGACGGGGAGCCAGCCACTCTCACCGATGCGGTACTCGGCGGCGTACTCGACCTCGACGGTGATGGTCTTGGTCCCGACCGTCGTGTAGCGGTGGCTGGTGGGGGTCTTGGAGAACTCCGCGAGCCCGAGGGCGGCCCAGCTGGATCCACCGGTCCGGACGGTCGCACTCTCGTCGTCGCCGTAGTCGAGGGTGAATCCGACGGGGATGAAGTGCACCTCCGCGACCTGGCCGAGGAGGGTGCCGGTGCGGGTGTGTCCGGAGGCGCCGGCGATGACGTTGGTGTGGAGCCCGCGGACACCCCAAGCGGCGGGTTCGGTGGTGACGGTGGGTGCGGCGGGGGCGAAGCTGGCGACGTCGCGGATCGTGACGGGCTGCGCGGCGGGTGCTGCCCCGAGGTCGGTGCCGAGGTCGCCGGGCGTGAAGGTGTAACACTCGTCCGGCCGCATGAGGCTGCAGACCGTCCGCTCACCATTAGGACCGTCGGTCACCCCGGGTGGCAACTCGGCCGAACCGCCGCCGCCC
>NZ_LWCT01000038.1:0-6183 GCF_001650455.1 Plantibacter sp. H53 | reverse complement strand
CTTCCAGACGAAGGGCTGACCATGGCCACCACGCAGACGCCGCGACGACGGGGCCTGCGTGCGCCCGCCTCGCTCACCACCCTGCTCGCCGCCACCGCCCTGGCGCTCGTGGCCTGCACCGACGGGGAGCCACGATCACCGGGTACGGCCTCCCTTTCCCCCTCCCCCGCGCCGAGTGCGTCCGCATCGACGCCCACATCCGCGGTTCCCACCGGGCCGGTCGCCCCGACCGGTGAGGCCACCACGGTCGTCGGCGGCCTGGACGCGCCCTGGTCGATGGTCCGACTCGTCTCGGGCAGCACGCTGGTGAGCCAGCGCGACGCGGGCGATATCCTCGAGGTCGTCAGCGGCGGCGCGGTGCGGCAGGTCGGCGTGGTCCCCGGGGTGGCCGCGGGAGGCGAGGGCGGGCTGCTCGGGCTCGCCGCCCTCACGCCGGCGGGAGAGGAGACCGCGGGAACCTGGCTCTACGCCTACCTGACGACGTCGTCCGACAACCGGATCGTGCGGTTCCCGCTCACGGGAGCGGCAGGGTCGTACGCGCTCGGCGGCGTCGAGGAGGTCCTCGTCGGCATCCCCCGGGCCGGGAACCACAACGGCGGACGCATCGCGTTCGGACCGGACGGCATGCTCTACGCCACCACGGGCGACGCCGGTGACCGCAGCCTGGCCCAGGATGTGAGCAGCCTCGGCGGGAAGATCCTGCGGCTCACTCCCGACGGCGCGGTACCGGGCGACAACCCGTTCCCGGGGTCGCCCGTCTACTCCCTCGGCCATCGCAACCCGCAGGGCATCGCGTGGGATCGCGACGGTGGCCTGTGGGCGAGCGAGTTCGGCCAGAACACCTGGGACGAGCTCAACCGGATCACCCCCGGTGGGAACTACGGCTGGCCGGTCGCCGAGGGCATCGCCGGAGCCCAGGGCATGATCGACCCGGTCGCGCAGTGGGCCACGGAGGACGCGAGCCCGAGCGGTCTCGCGATCATCGACGACACGATCTTCATGGCCTCGCTCCGCGGCGAGCGCCTGTACGGCATCACCGACGGCGTGCACGTCCCGGCGGGGAGCAGCGCGCTCGTGGGCGTGATCGACGCGGTGCCCTACCTCGTCGGCGAGTTCGGACGGATCCGCGACGTCGTGGCCGGCCCGCCGGGGACCGCCTGGATCCTCACGAACAACACCGACGGCCGCGGTTCGCCCGGGTCCCAGGACGACCGGATCGTCGAACTCCCCCTCGCCCCGCTCGCGGCCCGCTGAGGGCGACCGCCACACCGGTGGGTCATCCCGCTCCTGCGGTCCGGTGTCGGTCGCCGGGAGTACCATCCAGGCATGGCAGAACTCAGTCGGGTCACGGCGTGGGCACAGGCGCTCATCGTGCTGCACCTCGACCCGACGGTCTGGACCTTCGGCTTCGACAACGCCAAGCGACGCGCCGGCCTGTGCAACTTCACGACGAAGCGCATCACCGTCTCGCGCTATCTCGCTGCACGCTACGACGACGACGAGATCCACCAGATCCTCCTCCACGAGGTCGCGCACGCCCTCGCCGGGGCGCGCGCCGGGCACGGACCCAAGTGGCGCAAGGTCGCCGAGGAGATCGGCTACGAGGGCTCGCGTCTCCACGAGGGCCAGACGGCCGACGAACTCGCCCCGTGGGTCGGCACCTGCCCCTCGGGCCATGTCCTCTACCGGCATCGGCGCCCGAGCCGGGCCACCTCGTGTGGCAAGTGCTCGCGTTCCTGGGACGAACGTTTCCTCCTCAGCTGGGTGCACCGGGAGGTCACGCCGGCCATGCGGCGTCGGGCGGCCGCGTTCGACGGCTCCACCCCGCCCGAGCCGGGCATCGGGTCATGACCGGCGGCGCGGTTCCCGCCGACAGCTGGATCGCACTCCTGCGCGGGGTCAACGTCGGCGGCGTCACGATCCGCTCCGCGGACCTCGCCGAGGTGTTCCGATCGGCCGGGTTCACGGGAGTCCGCACCGTGCTGGCGAGCGGCAACGTCGTCTTCGACGACCCGGAGCACGAGCCCGGCGAGACGGCGGACGATGCACGCGGCGTGCTGAAACGGCGAATCGAGCGGGCGCTCGCGGAGGCCTTCGGCTACGAGGCGTGGATCGTGCTCACACATCAGCACGCACTCGCCGACGTCGTCGACGCCTACCCCTGGACGGAGGCCGACGAGGTCCAGCCGTACGTCATGTTCTCCTCCGAACAGAGCTCGCTCGACGCACTGCTCGCGTTCTCGGCGGCAGCCGGGGAGCAGCCCGACCGCGTCGCACCCGGCGACGGCGTCCTCTACTGGGAGGTCCCGAAGGGGTCGAGCACCGACACCGCCTTCGCAAAGGAGTCCTCGAAGGCCCGGTTCAAACCGCACGTCACCACGCGCAACCTGCGGACGCTGCGGAAGCTCCTCTGAACAGGCGGATCCGCGGCGTCGGCGCAAGCCCCCGCGAGGTGCCCGACGGTGGCGTACGCTGAATTGATCAGCTAGCTGCACAATTCTGGAGGCACGCGTCATGACCGGCATCGATTCACCCACCACCGCGGACCGCGTCCGGCAGATCGCCGTCGCCGTCAGCGCGGTCCTCGCGATCATCGGCTCCTACATCGGGTCGGGAGCCGCCGGGGGCACGCAGGTCCAGAACGCGGCGAACGGAGCGTTGAGCGCCTCGTCGACGCCGATCGCACCGGACGGGCCCGCGTTCTCCATCTGGAGCATCATCTACCTCGGGCTCGTCGCCTATGCGGTCTGGCAGTTCCTGCCCTCGCAGACGACCCGTGAGCGCCACCGTCGTCTCGGTTACTGGGTCGTGGCGAGCCTGCTGCTGAACGCGGCGTGGATCCTCGTGGTGCAGGCGGGCTTCCTGATTCTCAGCGTGTTCGTGATCATCGCCCTCCTGGGTGTCCTGGCCCGCATCTTCGTGCTCGTGCTCCGGACCAGGCCGTCCGGCGTGGTCGACACGATCATCACGGACGGCACCTTGGGGCTCTACCTCGGGTGGGTGTGCGTCGCGACGGCGGCGAACATCACCGCGGCATTCGTCGGATCCGGGATCGGGAGCGCGGACGGCCCGGCCGCCGGTGTCTGGGCGATCATCGTCCTCGCGGTCGCCGGCGCGGTCGGGATCCTGCTCGCGGTCGTCGGCCGTGGACGGATCGCCCCCATGCTGTCGCTCTGCTGGGGACTCGCGTGGGTGGCCGTGGGTCGATTCACCGGCGAACTGCTGTCGACCGAAGCGGGGGTCACGGCGCTGATCGTCGCGGTCGTGGTGGCCGTCGTCACCGTGGTCGTCCGCGTCTCACGGGGACGCGACCGCGCAGCACTCGTGGGCGCCTGACGCGCCACTGAGAGCGCATGTCGCAAAGCCCTCGGCCCGCGTTTATACATTCAGTTGCAACGGATGGCCACGACAGTCAATGACCCGAAGGTGAGCGACCGCGGCGCACAGGCCCAAATATGGAGACCAG
Organism: Plantibacter sp. H53; assembly: GCF_001650455.1. Taxonomy (NCBI): domain Bacteria; kingdom Bacillati; phylum Actinomycetota; class Actinomycetes; order Micrococcales; family Microbacteriaceae; genus Plantibacter; species Plantibacter sp. H53. The sequence goes on along the minus strand of NZ_LWCT01000038.1, from coordinate 2,717 downwards.
GAGAGGTCGCAATATTCTCCCATGCGGGCCTACCTGTGCTCGTTAATGAGTCTCAATGCGTCCGCTAGCCCCTAAGGGCGGTTCAGACAATCAAACGCGGCGTCGATCTGACCGTTTGAGCACCTGGCGCCTTGGCCATGCCAAGGTGCATCTCACCATCTTCACTCGTCTTCGTCAAGCGGGAATAGTGCTTCAAGCTTGCCAGCGAGATCTTCAGTTTGTGTAGCGAGCGAGCCTGTGGTGATGAACCAACCACTGCCGTACTTGCGCACTTCATCCGGAATATTCAGAGGGTCCAGCGGACTCCTGCCCTCCATCCACACATTCCACATCCCAATGATGGTGACGAGGAGCGCATCCTGCGTCAACTCACAACCTCTCAGCTCCTCGAAATCGATCGGGATTTGTGCCTCGCGCTCAGCACGCTCTTTAGCAAGCATTCTGGGTATGACAAAGGCATCGGGGCCCACCTGCAAGGGATTCTCAATATCCAGTTCAATTGTCGAATGAGCAAGTTGATTGCGGTAGCGATTCGCTTCAATGAGATGTCGCACCAGAGTCCGACCACCCTTCCAATTCTCGGGAATAAGTCCGTCCAACAATTTGAGTTTTTGACCGGCGCGACTTCCTTTCACCGACTTCACTTCCGGCCCCGCCCCCTGAAGCCGAGAAATAAGAGTAGAGATGTATTGATCCAGCTCAGAGCCGCGGAGGATGTATCGCCCTATGTGCAGTGCGACAAGGTCTTCGAACGACAGTTCTGAATCTGAGGTTGACATGGTCCGATGGTAATCGGTTTACGGGAAGCCAATAACAAACTGCTCTTTCCTTCCCTAGAAGACCTATCCAATCTCAGCTGACGACCGGTGAGTGTGACAGCTACTCCCGGAGCAACTCAATTTTGCGAGACCTACGGGGCGCTGTCAGAGCTCACTTTCATCCCGGTTCGCAAGCGCGAACGCATCTTCAGCAGCCGAGATCCATTGAAGTGACAATGGGGGCCAGGCAGCTCTTGCCATCTCCCACTCGTCGCTCGAGATGCTCGAAGGGCAGCCGTTCTATTCGCCCGTGCGACCGTCGAGCTGTTCGCGGAGGACGTCGACGTGCCCGAGATGTCGGGCCGTCTCCTCGATCATGTGGAGCTCGATCCACCGCAGCGTGAACCGCTGGTCGTTGCCGCGGCAGACATCGTCGAGCTGATACCGCGACGCCACCTCACGGGATTCCGCACAGGCCGCCTCGTAGTCGGCGATGATCTCGGCCAGGCTGTCCTCGGCCGTGACGCGCCATTCGCCGTCGGGATCGTCGTCGGTCCACCGCGCTGGGACGTCGGACTGCCCGTCCATGTCCTCGCGGAACCAGCTGCGCTCGACATCGGCGAGGTGTCTGATGACGCCCGAGACCGTCGTGATGCTCGGCAGCAGTCGCTTGGCCGCGAGCTCGTCGGTGAGGCCGCGTGCCTTCCAGACGACGCTGGCGCGCTGCAGATCGAGGAAACCCTCGATCGTCTCGCGCTCGCCACCGCGCTCAGGCGGCTGCGGGCGGTCGCCCCAGTCGGCCATCAGTCGACGACCTGGACCTCGTTCCCGAAGGCGACGTAGCCGGAGAAGTCCTTGCCGACGCGGTCGAACGCGGTCGGATACGGGGTCGGGTACGACCAGGCCACATCGGGCTTGACCTCGCCGCCGTCGGTGACGCCCCAGTACTGGGCGTCGCCCTTCCACGGGCAGTGGTACTGGGTGTCGGTCTCGACGAAGCGCTCGCGATTGAGGCTCGACGGCGGGAAGTACCAGTTGCCCTCGATCTTGATGAGCTCCGACTCGGGGGCTTCGGCGAGGACGGTGGTTCCGAGGAGTGCGCGCATGCGCCGAGACTACGCCCGGAACAGGGCTCCGTCCAGGACCGGGACGACGCTTGACACGTCGACCTCGCGTGCCGCCTGGACGTGCTGCGTGGCACCCGCCTGCGCGAGCTGCTGGGCGGTGGCGGACGCGGACAGCAGGTGCCCGACGCCGTTGCGCAGGCCCTCGTACGCGGCGGCGGCGGCAGCGGCCTCCGGTGAGGTGAAGTCGATGCCGCGGAGCCCCAGCGCCTCGATCACGGCGCCCGCCCCGAAGAGGTCCTCGACGGCGAACCGGGTCTCGGCCGTGTCGTCGAGTTCGCCGACCGCGATGACGACGATGCTCGTGCGCCGACCGAGCTCGGCCTGCTTCGCGATGATCCAGTCCGCTACCGCCGACCGGTTGCGCAGGCACCCGGCGACGACCGTCGCACCCGCGTCGGCGAGCAGGGTCGCGATCTGAGCCGTCTCCCCGCGGTCGTCCAGTTCGGCGACGGCTACGGTCTCCCCACCGCTCACGCGTCGCTCGACGGAGGTCGTCGCGTGGAGCACGTCCACGACGACCGCGACGTCCGCCGCCTCGACCCGGCCGGCTCCTGCCACGCCCCAGTCGAACCTGACCTGGTACTTGGTCTGGGCGAGCGGCGGGTGGACGGGCGGCGGGGTGGCGGCTGCGGTACTCACCCGTTCATCGTATCCAGGCGCACCCACCCGCCCCACGACTGTTGCGTCCGAAGACCTCGGTGGGGGTGGTGGCCAGCGCGGTGCGCTGACGCGAGCGCGGGCCATCGGACGTGAGCGCGGGCCTCCGGAGGGGCGCGCTCACGCGCCAGACCCGCGGTGACGTCAGCGCACCGCGCTGGCGCAACCGACGAAC
>NZ_LWCT01000037.1:0-10838 GCF_001650455.1 Plantibacter sp. H53 | reverse complement strand
CCCCACCTCCCGCCGAGACTTCTTCCGCGCCGCGGGCTTCGGCGTCGCGGGTCTCGCAGCTGGCGGCGCCGTCGCCGGTGGCATCGCGGCCGCCACCGCGTCCAACCCGCAGGAGGACTACGGGTTCACGCCGCTCCCCAAGCGCAGCGAACCAGGGTTCGACCACGTCGTCGTCGTGATGTTCGAGAACCGCTCCTTCGACCACATGCTCGGCTGGCTGTACCCCGCGGGAGGCGAGCCGGCCGGCCAGACCTTCGACGGCCTCGCCCAGGGCGACTACAGCAACCCCGGCGAGTCCGGTGAACCCGTCCCCGCCCACGTCTACACAGGCCCCACCGACCAGATCATGGCCCAGCCCGACCCGGACCCCGGCGAGTTCTACCCACACGTCAACACGCAGCTCTTCGGCACCATCGACCCCGAGAGCAACGGCGACCTCCGCAACCCGCTGCAGCCGCCGTGGAACCTCCCAGCCGACACCTCCTCCCCCAAGAACGACGGCTTCGTCAAGGACTACATCGTCAACTCGACGCTCGCCCGCGGACGCAAGCCGACGCCCGAGGAGTACTCCACCGTGATGGGCGGCTTCTCCCCCGAGATGCTCCCGGTGCTGTCCACGCTCGCCAAGAACTTCGGCGTCTATGACCACTGGTACGCGGCGGTCCCCTCCCAGACCTTCTGCAACCGCTCCTTCTTCCACGCGAGCACCTCCCACGGGTACGTCACCAACATCGAGGACGACGGCATCGGCAAGTGGCTGAGCGCACCAGCCGTCCCCACCGTGTTCAACCGGCTCGAGGAGGCCGGCAAGACCTGGCGCGTCTATTACGACGCCCAACAGGTCGTCTCCCTCACCGGTCTCCTGAGCGCACCGTCGATCGAGCAGTACTGGAAGAGCAACTTCCGGAGCATGGAGCAGTTCCACGAGGACGCGGCGAACGGTGACCTGCCCGACTACGCCTTCGTCGAACCACGCATGGTGTTCGACCACAACGACATGCACCCGCCGGTCGTCCGTCCCGACAACCCGAGCCGGGACGACGTCGACCCTGAGCTCGACTCCGCCTACTCCGACATGCGCGCCGGCGAGCAGCTCCTCGGCGAGGTCTACACGGCGATCAAGCACGGGGCGTCGACCACCGGCTCGAACGCGATGAACACGGTCATGCTCGTCACCTTCGACGAACACGGCGGCATCTACGATCACGTTGCACCACCCAAGGCGACCCCGCCGTCTGGCAAGCCGGAGGCGGGCGAGATGGGCTTCACCTTCGACCGCCTCGGACTGCGGGTGCCGACCATCGTCATCTCCGCATACACGAAGGCCGGCAGCGTCATCAACCAGGAGATGCATCACGGCTCACTCATGAAGACCCTCGCCGAGCTGCACGGACTCGACCCGCTGACCGAACGCGACCGCACCGCCACGAGCATCTTCAACGCCGTGAACCTCACCTCACCGAGGCAACCCGTGCTGTGGCCGACGGTGACGCCCGCCTACGTGCCGCCGAACCCCGAGGCGAACGCCCGTACCGACAAGGACAAGGACCGCAAGCGACCGCTCACGCCGCCGGCTCTCGGACTGATCGGGATCCTCCTCGCGAAGTACGAGCCCGGCGCCCCGCTGCCGGACAACTACGCCGACGCGTACGAGGTGCTGACGAAGCACGGCGAAGGCCTGTTCGGCACTCGGGACTGAGCGGGCGGTGGTGCCCTTCGACAAGCTCAGGGACCGGACCGGATCGCGACGGATGCGAACGCTTCGGTTCTACGCACCCCGTGGCCCCCGAAGCACCGCTCCCGGTTCCTGAGCGGGCCCGCTCGGTCTGAGCGCGCTCTTGGGCCCTAAGCACTACTCCCGGTCCCTAAGCACCACTCCCGGTCCCTGAGCGCGCCACCCGGTCTTGAGCACCCATCCCTACCCCGGGCACCCCGTGCGGTCCCCGAACAGCCCTCCCGGTCCCTGAGTACCCCTCCCGGTCCCTGAGCTTGTCGAAGGGTGGCGACCCCCGTCGAGAGGTGCGAGCCCGCCGACCCGCGACCTCAGAACTCGACGTCTGCTACCGGCGGGAACTCGGTGATCGGTTCATCGCCGAACGGGGCGAGTTCCAGGTACGTCGGCCGGTCGTCCTCGATGAAGAGGAGGAGGAACGCGTTCGACGTACTCGCCTCGAGGACCGTCTGACGCGCCGTGGTTGGCCGGTCGTAGCCCTCAGGGACAAGGTCGATCGAGGGACACGTGCCGCACCCGCACATCCCGTACACCATGACGCCTGGAAGCTGTCCCGCCCACCGTTCTCGATCGGAGGCGGCGATCACCCGATCAACACCGTGCTCCGTGCCGCGGGCGATCAAGGCGACCAGGAGGTCACGCTCACGGTCGGCGAGGGGGCGCATATGGCGAGTGTACGCGGGCCACACGAGAAGTCCCTCGCCACTCACAGAGCCCGGCGAGGTATCCGCACGCAACAGACGTTGGCTAAATATCCCAGATCAGAAGTGGAATCGGTCGGCGTTCGAATGTCAGTGGCTCATGTTTGGATGGTCCCATGTCCAGCAGCCCACACGTTCCCCTCGGTCCGGTCTCCGCCGACCCCTTGGGCACGCTGGGCGAGACGGTGTCCGAGTTCCGCCGCACCTGGTCGGGCGCGCTCGACCCGATTCGACCGGGCGACGACGCCATCGAGCAACTCGCCGGCATGAACGACGCAGGCGTGGTCCGCGTCCTCGACCAGCTGGGTGCCGTGCAGCACGTTGTCGAAGTCCTGGCCGCTCGGGTCATGGGTTCGGTGTCGGAGCGCTCCCGCGGCGGCATCGTCGGCCGCGACCCGTTGGCCCGCAGCCACGGGTATGCGACGCCGGCCGTCATGCTCTCGGAACGGTGGCGCATCTCTCGCGGACGCGCCGCCACGATCACCTCGGTCGCCCAAGCGATCACCCCCAAGCGCGCCCTCACCGGCGACGTCATCGAATGCGACCGCCCTGAGATCGCCGCAGCCATCGAACCCCGACCCGCCGCCGACGCCCCCTGCCTGCCGCTGTCCGAAGGCGACAACCCGACGTGCACGGTCGACCACGACGAGGCGACCACCCCATCCGGCTTCGTCCGGTCCGCACTCAGTGTCGAGGGCGCGGGCATCCTGCTGCGCGAACTGCGACTGGTGGGCTCCGGCGTCGACGACGAACGCGTCCACCGTGCCGTCAGCGCCGGCATCGAGCACTGCGACGGCGCGCCGCTCGCCGAGGTCAGCAGCCTCGCCAAGCTCGTCCGCACCAGCCTCGACCAAGACGGCCCCGTGCCGCGCGAGATCGCGCTCCGGAAGCAGCAGCGCTGCACCCTCCGCGAACTCCCCGACGGCATGACCGAGCTCCGCGCCTTCCTCGCGCCCGAGGCGGCGGGATGGGTCCGCGCCACGATGGACGCCGTCGTCGGGAAGCAGCTGCGGCAGGTCCGGTTCGTCGATCCCTCCGATGAAACGGCCGCGGCGGCACCAACCAGCGGTGAGCTGGCCTCCGCGGATCCGCTCGACGACGCCTACGTCCCACCGGCAGAGATGCCCGACACCCGCACGATGGACGAACGCCGCGTGGAAGCCCTCGTCGGGGTCTTCCGTCACGCCGCGGGTTGCGAGTCGGCGGTCATGGAACTGGCACCCGTCTCCCTCATCATCCGCATGGACGAACCCGACCTGGCCGACGACGGCCAGTGGTCCGACGGCCGGGCCTACATCGACGGCGTCTCCGAACCGATCTCCGCCGGCACCGCACGGTGCATGGCAGCCGATGGCCGGATCATCCCGATGGTGCTCGGCGGGCCGTCGCAGGTGCTCGACCTCGGGGTCGGCACACGATTGTTCACCAAGAATCAGAAGATCGCTCTCGCTGAGCGCGATGGTGGCTGCGCCTGGACCGGCTGTACCCATCCACCGTCGTATACCGAGGCCCATCACCTCGCCTGGTGGTCACGGGGCGGACCGACCGACCTGTCCAACGGCATCCTGTTGTGCAGTTTCCATCACCATCGCATCCACAACGACGGATGGGAGGTCATCGTGCGCGACCACGTGCCCTGGTTCATCCCGCCCGCGCACATCGACCCGCATCGCATCCCGCGACGCGGCGGCAAGCCGAGGCTGCGCGCTGCGTGACGCGCTCAGCACGACCGGACGATTATCTCGACGTCAAACCAATCCACGCCGCCGGACGCTCCGAAGCACTGTTTCCGGTCATTTTCGTTACCCGAACGCGCAAATGGCCGGCGCGCATGGCCCGGGCCAAGCGGTCCCGGCACGTGCGACCGGGCGGAGTGCAGCAACGGAGCTGCCGCTCCGCCTTCCTCCCCGCCGCGCTCGAGCCAGGAAGTCTCCCGTGTGCCCTTCGACAAGCTCAGGGACCGGGGGCGGTATCGGTCACTGAGCTTGTCGAAGCGCACCGCGGACAGCTCTCCACCAACGCCAAGGAACGGGGGGTCTCGGTCATTGAGCCTGTCGAAATGCAACACGGACAACCCTTCATCAAGCTCAGGGAACGGGAACGGGCGCTGAGCCTGTCGACGTGTCAGCTCCCCGGCGGCAGCACGAAGCCCCGCCCTCGACCGGAGTTGAGAACGGGGCTTCGCAGGGTGAGACTAGGCCGTGACCTGCGCGCCCTTGCGGCGAGCAGCTGCGAACAGCATGCCGGCAGCGCCGAGGAGCAGCAGCGCGGCAGCGCCACCGACGAGGACACCCGAGTCCGAGCCGGTGTCAGCCAGCGTCGGGACGGGGGCGCCAGCGGCGACCGGGTCGGCGATGACGGCGATCGCGTCCTCGGCGAAGACACCCGCGCTGTCAGTCACGCGGAAGGTGTACGTACCGACCTGGATGCCCTCGCCCACGAAGGTGAGGTCAGCTGCGGCGAAACCACCGTCTGCGTCGGCGATGACCGTGTCGCCACCGTCAGCGGACCCGAAGACCTCGCCGTTCGGGTCGATGACGCTGATCGTCAGGGTGTCGCCCGGGGTGAAGCCCGTGACGGTCACCGCGAAGCCTGCACCGCCGGGGCGGACGTCGGAGAAGTAGATCGTGTCGGGGTCGACAACTACCAGCGGGTCGAAGACCGGAGCGACGACCGGAGCAGCGAAGTTGTAGTTGTCGCCGTTGAACGAGATCGTCTGGACGACGTCGTCGCCACCGGCGATGACGAGCACACCGAAGGCGAGCAGGTCGAAGCTGCCGAGCGCGGTGCTCAGGTCGGCGATGGACGTCGGCGTGTTCGCAGCGATGCCAGCGATGTCATCGCTGCTCGCGACCCAGTTGCCGGTGAGGCCCGCTGCGCCCGGGTTCTCGGGACGAAGCGTGGTGAAGGTGTTGGTGTCGCCAGTCTCGGCGTAGACCGGGATCTGGAAGTAGGCCAGGTTGTTCGTCGACACGACTCCAGCCGTCGCCGCGATCGTCGCGAAGGTGACATCCGCGCCGTCGACCGCGACCGGAGCCGCGTAACCGTTGATGATCTGCGAAGGACCGGTCATCTCGAGGCCGGCGTCGGTGACAACCGCGTCAGCGCCGGGAGGGGTGGTCGAGCCGGGAAGGCCGTAGCCTTCGTGCCAGCCGGTGTACACCGTCTCGTTGGCAGCAACCTGGTCATCGGTGACCTGGATCTCAGCTGCAGACGCGGGTCCGGCGATGAGGAGGGTGGATCCGGCGACAACTGCGATGCCGGTGGCGAGAGCCGCAGTGCGGCGTGACGTCTTCAAATTCACTGAGGTGAGTACTTTCATCTAGGGGTCCGACAGGCGCGACGTCGCTGGCGGTTTCCTGAGACTAAGGGAACTCACAGGGAAAGTTAATAGGGGGAACCACTCATTCTTTTGTCCTCTGCACGGGGGACACGCGAGCGAGGGTCTGCCGTGCGCCCTCCGACAAGCTCAGGGACCGGAGGAAGCGCCCGGGGCCGATTCGGTCACTGAGCCTGTCGAAGTGCGCGCGCGGAAATCCCGCCCTTCGACAAGCTCAGGGGCCGGCAGAGGTGTCAGGGGCCGAAGGGTCGGCGACTTGCGGCTACGCCAGTGCGGCGACCGTCTGGCGCGCGATCTCGAGCTCCTCGTTCGTGGGGACGACCAGGACGGTCACCGGGGAGTCGTCCGTCGAGATCACCCGGATGCCACGCGCACGCTCGGCGTTGCGGTCCTCATCGAGGACGATGCCGAGCCCCTCGAGCCCCTGCACCGCACCCGCGCGGATCAGCGGCGCGTTCTCACCGACACCCGCGGTGAACACGACCACGTCGAGCCCACCGAGGACCGCGAGGTATGCGCCGAGGTAGTGCCGCAAGCGGTGGACGGTCACGTCGAGCGCGAGCTGCGCCGCTTCATCGCCCTTCGACGCAGACTCGGTGACGTCGCGCATGTCCCCGGTACCCGACAGCCCCAGCAGACCACTGCGGCGGTTGAGCAACGTGTCGAGCTCGTCGAACCCGAGCCCAGCCTTGCGATGCAGGTGGAACAGCACCGCGGGGTCGAGGTCACCGGAGCGCGTGCCCATGACGAGTCCTTCGAGCGGTGTCATGCCCATGGACGTGTCGACCGACCGGCCGCCGTCGATCGCGCACGCCGACGCCCCGTTGCCGAGGTGGAAGACGATCTGCTTCAGCTCACCGAGCGGGCGGTCGAGGAACGCCGCCGCAGCCTCCGACACGAACTTGTGCGAGGTGCCGTGGAAGCCGTATCGACGCACGCGGTGCTTCGCGGCGAGCTCCGCGTCGATCGCGTAGGTGTACGCCGCAGCCGGGATGGTCTGGTGGAACGCCGTGTCGAAGACCGCCACGTGCGGGACGTCGGGGAACGCGACCTGCGCCGCGTTGATGCCCTGCAGGTTCGCCGGGTTGTGCAGCGGCGCCAGCTCGGAGATGTCCTCGATGTTGATCTTCACGAGGTCCGTGACCACGGTCGGCTCGAAGAAGCGCTTCCCGCCGTGCACCACCCGGTGGCCGACCGCGATCGGCGCGTGCTCGTCGAGTGACGGCCCGTGCTCGGCGAACGCGTCGAGCATGACCTGGAACCCGGCTGTGTGATCGGGGATCTCACGCTCGATGACCCATCGTTCCTCGATGGGCGGGGTCGTCGCGCCGGCGGCGTCGGGCAGGTACGACCGGTGCTCGGCGGCGCCCGTCGCGTCGCCGATGCGTTCGACGAGTCCGCTGGCGAGCGTCCGCTCCGTCTCGACATCGATGAGCTGGTACTTGAACGACGAGGAACCGGAGTTCACCACGAGGACGGTGGGCATGTGCGTCTGGACCTATTCCTGTTCCTGCGCCTGGATGGCGGTGATCGCGACGGTGTTGACGATGTCCTGCACGAGCGCGCCACGCGACAGGTCGTTGATCGGCTTGTTGAGGCCCTGCAGCACCGGACCGATCGCGACGGCGCCAGCCGAACGCTGCACCGCCTTGTACGTGTTGTTGCCGGTGTTGAGGTCGGGGAAGATGAACACCGTCGCGCGGCCAGCGACCTGCGAGTCGGGCATCTTCGTCGCGGCGACCGCGGCGTCGGCGGCGGCGTCGTACTGGATCGGCCCCTCGACGAGGAGGTCGGGCCGACGCTCACGCACCTGTCGGGTCGCTGAGCGGACCTTCTCGACGTCGGCGCCCGCTCCGGAGTCACCGGTGGAGTACGACAGCATCGCGATGCGCTGCTCGATCCCGAACTGCTCCGCCGTCTCGGCCGACGAGATCGCGATGTCGGCGAGCTGGGCGTCGGTCGGGTCGGGGTTCACGGCGCAGTCGCCGTAGACGAGCACGCGGTCGGCGAGCGCCATGAGGAACACGCTCGACACCACGGAGACGCCGGGCTTCGTCTTGATGATCTCGAACGACGGCCGGATCGTGTGCGCCGTCGTGTGGGCGGCACCCGAGACCATGCCGTCGGCGAGCCCGAGGTGCACCATCATCGTGCCGAAGTAGGAGACGTCGGTGACGGCGTCGCTCGCCATGTCGATCGTGACGCCCTTGTGGGCCCGCAACCGGGCGTACTCCTCGGCGAACTTGAGGCGCAGCACCGCGTCGAAGGGGCTGACGATGGTCGCCTTGCTGAGGTCGATGCCGAGCTCGATGGCCCGCGACCGCACCTCGATCTCCTCGCCGAGGATGGTGAGGTCGGCGACCTCGCGGGCGAGCAGGGTGCCGGCCGCGCGGAGGATGCGGTCGTCGTCGCCCTCCGGCAGCACGATGTGCTTGCGGTTCGACCGCGCGCGCTCCAGCAGCCCGTACTCGAACATGAGGGGCGTGACGACGTCGGCGCGCGCGACGTTGAGCAGCTCGAGCAGGAGCGGTGCGTCGACGTTCTGCTCGAACAGCGCGAGTGCGGTGTCGTACTTGCGCTGCGAGTCTGCGGCGAGGCGCCCACGGGTGTTCATGACGCGGACCGCGGTGTCGTAGGTACCGAGGTCGGTGCTGACGATCGGCGGGATCTCGCCGAGACCGGAGATGAGCTCCTCCACCACCTCGGGCAGCGGGAATCCACCGTTGAGCACGATGCCCGCGATCGACGGGAACGTGCCGGAGGCATTGGCCATGAGCGCGGCGAGCAGTACCTCCGTGCGGTCTGCCGGGATGACGATGACGGATCCCTCGGTGATGCGCGGGAGCACGTTCACCATCGACATGCCCGCCACGACGACGCCGAGCGCCTCGCGCGTGAGCAGCTCCTCACTGCCCTTCACGAGGGTGCCGTCGACAGCCTCGAGGATGCTGTCCATCGTCGGCGCGATGAGGAAGGTGTCTTCGGGGATGGCCCAGACGGGGACCATCGCGGCGCCGGCGGCGTGGCCGGCCGGGGCGACGACGGAACCGTTCGCGGAACCGTTCGGGTGGATGGCGTCGCTGATCGCAGCGGTGATCTCGAGGAGCTTGTCGGGATCGGCGCGGTTCGCGACGACAGCGAGCAACTGGGCGTGTGCGTCGGCGAGTTCACCCAGGGCGAGTTCGGCGATGTTGCGCATGTCGTCGGGTGTGCGGGCGACGGACTGCCCGAGCTGCTCCCCCGCACCCTGACCGGCGCGACCGCCGAGCACGAGGAGGACGGGTGCGCCGAGGTTGGTGGCGATCCGGGCGTTGTAGCCGAGCTCCGTCGGGCTGCCGACGTCGGTGTAGTCGGAGCCGAGGATCACGACCGCATCGCACTGCGCCTCGATGTGCTTGTACCGCTGGACGATGCGCGAGAGCGCCGCCTCGGGATCGGTGTGCACGTCGTCGTAGCTGACGCCGATGCAGTCCTCGTAGGCGAGGTCGACGCCGTCGTGCTCGAGCAGCAGCTGCAGCACGTAGTCGGGTTTCGTCGTGGACCGTGCGATGGGGCGGAACACCCCGATCCGCTCGATCTGATGGCTCAGGGTGTCGAGGACCCCGAGGGCCACCGTCGACTTCCCGGAGTGTCCTTCGGCAGAGATGATGTAAATGCTTCGCGCCACGGTTTCCAGCCTACGGGGGCGGGCTCTGCGGGGGCTGGGTAAGCGCACAATGTCGTCCTCGCGGGGAGCGGTAGCAGCGAATCCGGCCCGGGGCAAGCCTGGATATCCGCCGTCATGAATGTTGCGGCCAACGCGACCGCGGGAATGGTTGGCAATGGAAACGCTTACACGATCGACAACCGCGACGTTCCGCCGAAGTGGCCGCCGATCCCCGCGCTACACCCGCGTAGCGTTGCGCTGACCAGGCATTTTTGTCGATCAGCCAATTTCCGCTTGGGGGCCGAAAGCTCTCAGGCAACTGTTAGCTTCTCCCACAGGGCAACCGACATCAGACGGATGCCCGGTCCGGTCATAACACCCGTCCATGCACACGGACGCCCTGCACAGTCGCACGCGCCTGTCATCCCGGACGACCCAAACCGACTCCCGAACCCAAGGAATGCTCTTGTCACGACACCTGTCCTGGCGGAAGGCACTGGCCGTGCCCGCCGCCATCGCTCTTGCCCTCGGCGGCGCGGTGCTCACCGCAGCACCGGCCTCCGCCGCCGAAGCCGGCCTCACGGTCACCGCGCCGGCTCAGAACTCCACCGTCGACTCCCGCACCGTCACCGTCACCGGTTCCGTGTTCGGCGGCTCGACCGTCATCGTCTACGCGGCGGACGGCACCACCCCGCTCGCTCGGACCAACGTCGGCGGCAGCTTCGGCCAGCCCATCGACTACAGCGTCCAGCTCCCGACGTACGCGGACGACGCAACCGTCGCCCAGAACATCAAGGTCGGTGGCCTCTTCGGCGGCAGTGGCATCCCACAGGTCCCCGTCGACTTCTCCCTCCCGGCTGTCGCCCCCGTCTTCTCGGTCACGAGCCCGACCGAAGGCCAGGAGCTGGGCTCCCGCACGGTCACGTTCACCGGCACCGGCACCGACGGCTCCACCGTCAACGTGCTCGACACCAACGGAGACCGCGTCCCCGGCACCACCGCCGCCGTCGTCACGGGCGGCCAGTGGACCACCACCGGCACCTACGCCGACGACGCAGCCGTCGCCCAGACCGTCAACGTCAACCAGGTCACCGGCGGCGCAGGCCGCGGCGAAGAGACCGTGAACTTCACACTCCCGACCACCGTGCCCGCGCAGACCTTCGCGGTCACGAGCCCGACCGAAGGCCAGGAGCTGGGCTCCCGCACGGTCACGTTCACCGGCACCGGCACCGACGGCTCCACCGTCAACGTGCTCGACACCAACGGAGACCGCGTCCCCGGCACCACCGCCGCCGTCGTCACGGGCGGCCAGTGGACCACCACCGGCACCTACGCCGACGACGCAGCCGTCGCCCAGACCGTCAACGTCAACCAGGTCACCGGCGGCGCAGGCCGCGGCGAAGAGACCGTGAACTTCAC